>NZ_JAIHAO010000010.1:0-84141 GCF_020054765.1 Caloramator sp.
TAATCACTCCAATCGCTATGGAAGAAGGATTAAGATTCGCTATCCGTGAAGGTGGAAGAACTGTAGGTGCTGGTGTTGTTGCTAAGATTTTTGAATAATTAAAATTAGGGCGACGTTAAGTCGCCTTAAATTATGAAGAAAATACTAATAAGAAAATAAAATAAAGGTATTGTCAAATCATAAATTATATTGTAAAATATAAGAGTTGTGAAGAGTCAAGCTGCGATGACGCAAGAGGTTGCCGGAAACGGGGAATTCTTGCCGAGTATGTCCAGATCTTGAATCGGGCGACGAGGTTATGTGTCAATTTACGGGAAAAATCAAGAAACACCCGGTATAGTGTACACAATGACCATTGTCGTGCGTAGAAAAATCAAAGCGTGCGATGAAAAGGAGGGTAAGATTATGGCAAAGCAAAAAATAAGAATCAAATTAAAGGCATTTGATCACAATCTATTAGATGCATCAGCTCAAAAGATAGTTGAAACTGCAAAGAAGACTGGAGCACAAGTTTCAGGTCCAGTACCACTACCAACTGAAAAGGATGTAGTAACAATCCTAAGAGCAGTACACAAGTACAAGGATTCAAGAGAACAATTCGAAATAAGAACTCATAAGAGACTAATTGATATCACAAACCCAACTCAAAAGACAGTTGATTCACTTATGAGACTTGACCTGCCAGCAGGTGTTGATATCGAAATAAAGCTATAATATGAACTATTATGAATGCATTTGCATTCCGCTGATAAGTTTAGGAGGTGTAGAGGATGAAAAAAGCAATATTAGGTAGAAAGCTTGGAATGACTCAAATATTTGATGAGAACGGAAGAGTAATTCCTGTTACAGTAATAAAGGCTGGTCCATGTTTTGTTGTTCAAAAGAAGACTGTGGATACAGACGGATACAATTCAATTCAAGTTGGTTTCGAAGAAATAAGAGAAAAGCTTGTTAATAAGCCAATGAAGGGACACTTTGAAAAGGCAAATCTTAAGCCACTAAGATTTGTTAAGGAATTTAGATTAGAAGATGTTTCAGCATACGAAGTAGGAAGCGAGATCAAAGCTGACGTATTCGCGGCTGGAGATAAGGTTGATGTTACAGGAACATCAAAGGGTAAAGGATTCCAAGGTGTTATAAAGAGATGGAATGCTAACAGAGGACCAATGAGCCACGGTTCAAAGTATCATAGAGCGGTAGGTTCAATGGGTGCTTCATCAGACCCATCAAGAACATTTAAAGGAAAGAAAATGCCTGGACATATGGGTGCAAGAAAATCAACTATGCTAAACCTACAAGTTGTTAAGGTTGATGCAGAAAGAAACCTAATTCTTGTTAAGGGTGCAGTACCAGGACCAAAGAAGGGTCTAGTAATTATAAGAGATTCAGTTAAGGCTTGATTCTAAAGGAAAGGAGGAATAACGATGCCTAAGGTAGATTTATACAATATGAACGCTGAGAAGGTTGGAGAAATCGAACTTTCAGATGCAGTATTTGGAGTTGAAATAAATCCATATGTTATGCATCAAGTTGTAAAAATGCAACTTGCAAATAAGAGACAAGGAACACAATCAGCATTAACAAGAGCAGAAGTTTCTGGTGGTGGAATAAAGCCATGGAGACAAAAGGGAACAGGTAGAGCAAGACAAGGTTCTATAAGAGCTCCACAATGGACACATGGTGGTATTGTATTTGCTCCAAAACCAAGAGATTATAGCTTTACAGTTCCAAAGAAGGTGAAGAGACTTGCATTAAAGTCAGCTCTTTCATCAAAGGTTGTTGACAACAACATAATAGTTCTTGATGAACTTAAGTTAGATGTTCCAAAGACAAAGACAATAGTTGAAATGCTAAAGAAGTTCGATGCTAAGAAGACTTTAATAGTTGTTAAGGAATCAGATGAAGTTATTTACAAGTCAGTTAGAAATATAGAAAATGCACATGTTATACCAGTAAACAACATAAATGTTTACGACCTATTAAAGTATGAGAAGCTAATAATAACTAAGGATGCCGCTTCTAAAGTGGAGGAGGTGTATGCATAATGAAGCTAACAAGCTATGATATAATTAGAAGACCAGTAATAACTGAAAAGACAATGGCTCAAATGGCAAACAGACAATACACCTTCATGGTACATGTAGATGCAAACAAGTCAATGATAAAGAGAGCAGTAGAAGAAGTTTTTGGAGTTAAGGTTGAAGATGTAAAGACTCAAAACTACGAAGGTAAGACAAAGAGAGTAGGAATGAATGTTGGTAAGAGACCAAGCTTCAAAAAAGCAATAGTTAAGCTTACTGCAGATAGCAAAGCAATTGAATTCTTTGAAGGATTTAATGCGTAATTGATATAGATACTTTGGCGCTATTGGCAGGATTGCCAGATAAGCTGTAAAGGAGGGTTAGCAATGGGAATTAAAAAGTTTAAGCCAACTACGCCTGGTAGAAGAAATATGACTGGGCTTTCATTTGAAGAAATAACAAAAAAAGAACCTGAAAAGTCATTGGTTATAACACTTAAGAAACATTCAGGAAGAAACAGCTACGGAAGAATAACTGTACGTCACAGAGGTGGCGGATACAAGATAAAGTACAGAATAATAGACTTCAAGAGAGATAAGGATGGTATTCCAGCGAAGGTAACTGCTATAGAATATGATCCAAACAGAACAGCTAACATAGCACTTCTTACTTATGCAGATGGAGAAAAGAGATATATACTTGCTCCAAATGGTCTGCAAGTAGGCGATACAGTAATGTCAGGTGAAAATGCTGACATTAAAGTAGGAAATGCTCTAAAGCTTAAGGACATTCCAGTGGGTACAATGATACACAACATAGAATTAAATCCAGGAAAAGGTGGTCAATTAGTAAGAGCAGCTGGGGCAGCAGCTCAGCTAATGGCTAAGGAAGGTAAGTATGGTCAAGTAAGACTACCATCTGGAGAAGTTAGATTAGTAAGACTTGAATGCAAAGCTACAATCGGTGTAGTAGGAAATGCAGAACATGAACTTGTTATAATAGGTAAAGCAGGTAGAAAGAGACATATGGGTATCAGACCTACAGTTAGAGGTTCTGTTATGAACCCAGTTGACCACCCACACGGTGGTGGTGAAGGTAAGTCACCAATAGGACGTCCATCACCTGTTACTCCATGGGGTAAACCAACTCTTGGATATAAGACAAGAAAGCATAAGAAGTATTCAGATAAATTAATAGTAAAGAGAAGAAAGTAATATAAGGGGCAGGGCTAAGCTCTGCTTCCTAATGTTAACTTATGCGAAGGGAGGCACGAATTAATATGGGTAGATCATTAAAAAAAGGTCCATTTGTTGAAGAAAGACTTTTCAAAAGAATACTTGAAATGAACAAAAGCGGTGAAAAGAAGGTAATAAAGACTTGGTCAAGGAGTTCAACAATATTCCCACAAATGGTTGGGCATACTATAGCTGTATATGATGGAAGAAAGCACGTTCCAGTATATATTACAGAAGATATGGTAGGACATAAGCTTGGGGAATTTGCACCAACAAGAACTTACAGAGGCCATGATGACACAGAAAAGAAATCAAAAGTTAGATAATGAAGGGAGGGCGCATTCATGGAAGCAAGAGCACATGCAAGATATATAAGAATGTCTCCAAGAAAAATAAAGGTTGTTCTTGACCTAATAAGAGGCAAGAAGGTTAATGAGGCTTTAGCAATACTAAAGCATACTCCAAGGGCAGCAGCACCTGTTGTAGAAAAGCTACTTAAGTCAGCTATAGCAAACGCTGAAAACAATCACAATATGGATATAAACAAGTTATTTGTTGCAGAAACATATGCAAACCAAGGACCAACACTAAAGAGATTTAGACCAAGAGCTCAAGGAAGAGCTTACAGAATAAGAAAAAGAACAAGCCATATAACTATGGTATTAAAAGAAAGAGCATAAAGCATAACCAGAAGGAGGGTTAATAGTGGGACAAAAAGTAAATCCACATGGATTAAGAGTTGGAGTTATTAAAGACTGGGATGCTAAATGGTATGCAAATGATAAGGATTTTGCAGACTTACTAATAGAAGATAACAAGATAAGAGAATTTATAAAGAATAAGCTATATGCTGCAGGAATTTCAAAGGTTGTTATCGAAAGAAAGGCAAACAAGTCAATTAAAATTAACATTCACACTTCTAAGCCTGGTATAGTAATCGGAAAAGGCGGTCAAGGTGTAGAAGAGTTAAAGAATGAAATAGCTAAGATGACTGGAAAGAATATTCTTATAAACATAGTTGAAATAAAGAATCCAGAAATAGATGCACAACTTGTTGCAGAAAATATAGCTGCTCAAATAGAAAAGAGAGTTTCATTCAGAAGAGCAATGAAGCAAGCTATATCAAGAGCAATGAAGTTCAATATAAAGGGTATAAAGACTGCTGTTTCAGGAAGACTTGGCGGAGCTGAAATGGCAAGAACAGAAAGATACCATGAAGGAACTATTCCACTACAAACTTTAAGAGCAGATATTGACTACGGATTTGCAGAAGCTCATACAACTTACGGAAAAATAGGTGTTAAGGTTTGGATATATAAGGGAGAAGTTCTTGGAAAGAAAAAGGAAGTTATCGAAACTGAAGAAGCTGCTAACAACTAATGTAACGGGAAGGAGGAAAATACCATGTTAATGCCTAAGAGAGTTAAGCATCGTAAGGTGCAACGCGGAAGAATAAAAGGAAAGGCTACAAGAGGTAACTTTATAGCATACGGAGATTATGCTATAATGGCAACAGAAGCGGGATGGATAACAAGCAATCAAATAGAAGCTGCCAGAATAGCAATAAACAGATACGTAAGAAGAGGCGGAAAGCTTTGGATAAAGATATTCCCAGATAAGCCAATAACAAAGAAACCAGCTGAAACTCGTATGGGTTCAGGTAAGGGTTCACCAGAATACTGGGTAGCAGTAGTTAAGCCAGGTAGAGTTCTATTCGAATTATCAGGGGTTGCAGAAGAAGTTGCAAGAGAAGCAATGAGACTTGCTTCACACAAGCTTCCTGTAAAAACTAAGTTTGTTACAAGAAGAGACTTCGAGATGGGTGGTGAAGTAAATGAAGGCTAATGAATTAAAGGCACTACGTGAAAGTAATCTTCAAGAATTAAATAAAAAGGTTATGGATTTAAAAGCTGAACTTTTCAATTTAAGATTCCAACTTGCCACAGGACAGCTTGAAAATCCAATGAGAATAAGAGAAGTTAAGAAGTCAATCGCACAACTTAAGACAATAATAAGAGAGAAAGAACTATTAGAAGCAAATAAATAATGAAGGGAGGTACTTCCTGTGGAAAGAGGACTAAGAAAGGTTAGAATAGGTAAAGTTGTATCTGATAAGATGCAAAAGACAATAGTAGTTGCTGTTGAAGATAAAGTACGTCACCCATTATACGGAAAGACTGTTAATAGAACAAAGAAATTCAAGGCACACGATGAAAACAATGAAGCTAAAATCGGTGATATCGTAAAGATAATGGAAACAAGACCATTAAGCAAGGATAAGAGATGGAGACTTGTTGAAATAGTTGAAAGAGCAAAATAATTGGTTGTGAAAGGAGGGCTTTTATATGATTCAGCAACAAACCATACTAAAGGTTGCAGACAACTCTGGCGCTAAGGAAATTATGTGTATCAGAGTATTAGGTGGTTCAAAGAGAAAGTATGGAAATATAGGAGATATAATAGTTGCTAGCGTTAAAAGTGCAACACCCGGAGGTGTTGTTAAAAAGGGAGACGTTGTTAAGGCAGTTATCGTTAGATCAGTAAAAGGAACAAGAAGACCAGATGGTTCATATATAAGATTTGATGAAAACGCAGCTGTTATAATAAAGGATGACAAAACACCAAGAGGAACAAGAATTTTTGGACCAGTTGCAAGGGAATTAAGAGATAAGGAATTTACAAAGATACTATCACTTGCACCAGAAGTTCTATAATGCAAGGAGGTGGCTGAAGTGACAATGCCTAAGGTACATGTAAAAAGAGGAGACACAGTTGTTGTAATAGCAGGTAAGGATAAGGGTAAGGTAGGAGAAGTTCTAAAGGTTCTACCAAAGAAGAATAGAGTAATAGTTAAAGGTGTTAACATGATTTCAAAGCATGTTAAGCCAAGTATGGCAAATAGAGAAGGCGGAATAATAAAGACAGAAGGAACAATACATGCATCAAATGTTATGCTTTACTGCACAAAGTGCAATAAGGCAACAAGAGTAGCATACAAGTTCTTAGAAGACGGAACAAAGGTAAGAGTATGCAAGAAGTGCAATGAGACTTTCTAATCCTGAAAGGAGGTACACTAGATGATTCCAAGACTTAAGGAAAAGTATGAGAAAGAAGTGGTACCAGCATTACGCGAAAAGTTTGGATACAAGAGCATAATGGAAGTACCAAAAATAGAAAAAATCGTTATCAATATGGGTGTTGGTGACGCTAAGGATAATTCAAAACTATTAGATGCGGCTGTAAATGATTTAACTCTTATAACAGGACAAAAGGCTGTTGTTACAAGAGCAAAGAAATCAATAGCTAACTTCAAGTTAAGACAAGGAATGCCAATAGGATGTAAGGTAACTTTAAGAGGAGCAAAGATGTATGAATTCGCAGATAAGCTATTCAACGTTGCTCTTCCAAGAGTTAGAGACTTCAAGGGAGTTTCAAACAAGGCATTCGATGGTAGAGGAAACTACACATTAGGAGTTAAGGAACAATTAATATTCCCAGAAATAGAATATGATAAGGTAGAAAAGCTAAGAGGAATGGATATCGTGTTTGTAACTACTGCAAAGACTGACGAAGAAGCAAGAGAATTACTAAGACTTCTTGGAATGCCATTCGCTCAATAATAAAGGAGGGAAAACTGTGGCACGTAAAGCATTAGTTGAAAAGTGGAAGAGAGAACCTAAGTTCTCAACTAGAGCATATACAAGATGTAGAATATGTGGTAGACCACACGCAGTTCTTAGAAAGTACGGAATATGCAGAATTTGCTTTAGAGAATTAGCTTATAAGGGACAAATTCCAGGTTGTAAGAAGGCAAGCTGGTAATGATAAATGAAAGGAGGCAGAAAATATGGTAATGACTGATCCAATTGCAGATATGCTAACTCGTATAAGAAACGCTAATATAGCAAGGAAAGACTTTGTTGAATTTCCTGCTTCAAAGATAAAGAAGGCGATAGCCCAAATAATGTTAGAAGAAGGTTATATAGCTAACCTTGAAGAATATATGGACGGGTCAGTTCCAATGTTAAGAGTAACTCTTAAGTATGGACAAAACAGAGAAAGAGTTATAACTGGTGTTAGAAGAATATCAAAGCCAGGTCTTAGAGTTTATGCTCAAAAGGACAATATACCAAAGGTGCTTGGAGGATTAGGAACAGCTATTCTTTCAACATCAAAGGGAATAGTAACTGATAAGGTTGCAAGAAAAGAAGGAGTAGGCGGAGAAGTTATCTGTTATATATGGTAATATAAACGAATGGAGGTGCAGTCATGTCAAGAATAGGAAGATTACCTATTGCTGTTCCTCAAGGAGTAACTGTTACAGTTGATGCAAACAATCTTGTAACAGTTAAAGGTCCAAAAGGAACTCTAACAAGGCAATTTAGCAAATTAATGAATATAAATGTTGAAGACGGAAAAGTTGTAGTAACAAGACCAAACGATGAAAAGAAGTCAAGAGAATTACACGGCTTAACAAGAACACTAATCAACAATATGATAGTTGGTGTTACTCAAGGATACCAAAAGGCACTTGAACTTGTAGGTGTAGGTTACAAGGTTCAAAAGCAAGGAAAGAAGCTTGTAATTAACGTTGGATACTCACATCCAGTTGAAATAGAACCAGTAGAAGGAATTGAATTTGATGTACCAGCAGCTACACAAATAGTTGTTAAGGGTATAGATAAGGAAGTTGTTGGTCAAGTAGCTGCAAGAATAAGAAGCGTAAGAGAACCAGAACCATACAAAGGAAAGGGAATCAAGTACGCTGACGAAGTAATTAGGCGTAAGGAAGGTAAGACAGGTAAGAAATAATAGAAGGGAGTGAGCTAAATGTTAAATAAGCCATCCAGAAGCGAACAAAGGGAAAAGAGACACCTAAGAGTTCGTAAGAAGGTTTATGGTACTGCAGAAAGACCAAGATTAAATGTATATAGAAGTGAAAAGCATATATATGCACAAATTATAAATGATGAAATGGGAGTAACACTTGTTGCAGCTTCATCATTAGACAAAGAACTAAAAGGAAAGCTTGAGTGCGGAAGCAACAAAGAAGCAGCAAGAGTAGTAGGTGAACTTGTTGCAAAGAGAGCATTAGAAAAGGGAATTAAGAAGGTTGTATTTGACAGAGGCGGATATATATATCATGGTAGAGTTAAGGAACTTGCAGAAGCTGCAAGAGAAGCAGGCCTTGACTTCTAATTGAGAAGGAGGGAAATAGATGAGAATCGATCCTAGCAAGTTAAACCTTAAAGAAAAGGTTGTATATATAAACAGAGTTACTAAGGTTGTTAAGGGTGGTAGAAACTTCAGATTCAGTGCTCTTGTAGTTGTAGGAGACGAAAACGGCCATGTTGGTGTAGGAATCGGTAAGGCTGTTGAAGTTCCAGAAGCTATAAGAAAGGGAATTGAAGATGCTAAGAAGAACTTAATAAAAGTTTCATTAACTGGAACTACAGTACCACACGACGTAGTTGGTGAATTTGGTGCTTCAAGCGTACTTATAATGCCTGCAAATGAAGGTACAGGAGTTATCGCAGGTGGTCCTGTACGTGCAGTGCTTGAGCTTGCTGGAATTAAGGACGTTAGGGCTAAGTCTCTAGGTTCAAATAATCCAAGAAATATGGTTAATGCAACAATAAACGGACTTTCCAAGCTAAGAACACCAGAACAAATAGCAAAGCTTAGAGGAAAGACTGTTGAAGAGATATTAGGATAAGAGGGGGGATTTACATGGCAAAGTTAAAAGTAACATTAGTAAAAAGCACAATAGGAAAAAAACCTGACCATGTAGCTACTGTTAAAGCCCTCGGTTTAAGAAAAATAGGTCATACAGTTGAGCATCAAGATACTCCTGCAATCAGGGGAATGATTAATAAAGTAAATTACATGTTAAAAGTTGAAGAAATGTAATGAGGGAGGTGCTAAAATGAAGCTACATGAACTAAGACCAGCTCCCGGTTCAACAAAGGAGCCTAAGAGAAAGGGTAGAGGTACAGCTACAGGACAAGGTAAGACAGCTGGTAGAGGACAAAAGGGCCAAACTTCAAGATCAGGTGGTGGAGTAAGACCAGGTTTTGAAGGAGGTCAAATGCCACTACACAGAAGACTACCAAAGAGAGGATTTACAAACATATTTGCTAAGGAATATACAGAAGTTAATATAGAAGTTCTAAATAAATTTGAAAACGGAACAGAAGTAACACCAGAACTTTTAAAGGAAGCTAAAATCGTTAAGAATGTGAGAGACGGTATAAAGATACTTGGCGAAGGAACTTTAACAAAGAGCTTAACTGTAAAGGCTCATAAGTTCACAAAGTCAGCTATAGAAAAAATAGAAGCTGCCGGAGGAAAAGTTGAGGTGATTTAATTATGTTTAAGACCTTACGTAATGCTTGGGGGGTACCAGAATTAAGAAAGAAACTACTTACAACTCTGTTCTTGCTATTAGTTTTCAGGGCAGGAGTATTTATTCCTGTTCCTGGAGTTAGAACAGACGTTGTTAAGCAAATGGTAGAGGGTGGTCTGTTTCTGGGTTTCCTCGATATAATATCAGGTGGAGCTTTTAAAGATTTTAGTATTTTCGCATTAGGTGTAGTTCCTTACATCAATGCATCCATTGTATTTAGCTTGTTAACAATTGCAATTCCAAGCCTTGAACAGCTTTCAAAGGAAGGCGAAGAAGGAAGAAAGAAGATTGCAGAATACACAAGATATGCAGCTTTAATATTTGCTGCAATACAAGGTTTAAGTATAAGCCTGTATCTAAGAAACAATGGTGCACTTGCACAAGAGGGATGGACACAAATTTTAATTATAATAATAACATTAATAACTGGAACAATATTTTTAATGTGGTTAGGTGAAAAAATCACTGAATATGGTTTAGGAAATGGAACATCACTTATAATATTCTCCGGTATATTAGCAAGAATACCAGCTATGATTGCACAATTAACTATATTGGTTAAGGGTCAATCAGTTAACATTATACAAGTTGTTTTATTCATAGTATTTGCACTTGCATTAGTTGCCGGTGTTGTTACTATGGATTTAGCAGAAAGAAGAATACCAGTTCAATATGCACAAAGAAAAGTTGGAATGCGTATGTATGGTGCACAAAGCACACATATTCCAATAAACGTTAACTCTGCTGGTGTTATTGCTATAATATTTGCTATGTCAGTAATGCAATTTCCATTATTAATATCACAATTAACACTGCCACCAACTAATAAATTTAGAATGTTATTTGAAGCAGGATGGCTAAGTCCAAAGTATCCAATATATCCAATAATATATGTAATACTTATAGTTTTCTTTACTTGGTTCTATACAACAGTTACATTTAAACCAGATGAAGTAGCACAAAATTTACAAAAGAGTGGTGGATTTATACCTGGACTTAGACCTGGTAAACCAACTGAAGAGTTCTTAACAAGAGTTATTAATAGAATGACAATCATCGGTGGAATATTTGCTTCAATCGTAGCAGTAACTCCAATAATACTAAGTCAAGTAAGCAATCTTGGACAGTTACAATTTGGTGGTACTGCATTACTTATCGTAGTTGGTGTTGCATTAGAAATAGATAAACAATTAAAGGCAAATTTAGTAATGAGACACTACGAAGGTTTCTTGAAATAGAGTAAATGGAGTTGATTTAGATGAAAATAGTGCTTCTTGGACCACCTGGGGCGGGAAAAGGAACACAAGCAAAATTGATAGTTCAAAAATATAATATTCCTCATATATCAACAGGTGATATATTCAGAAAGAACATTAAAGAAATGACGCCTCTGGGCATTAAGGCCAAGGAATACATTGATAAAGGACAATTAGTTCCAGATGAGCTAACTGTTGAAATAGTGAAGGATAGAATTAAAGAAGACGATTGCAAAAACGGTTTTCTTTTAGATGGTTTTCCAAGAACAGTAGCTCAGGCGGATGCACTAAATGATGTGTTAGCAGATTTAGGAACTAAACTTGATTATGTTATAAATATCAAGGTAGATGAGAATAATTTAATAGAAAGATTGTCTGGTAGAAGAGTATGCCCAAAGTGTGGTGCAAGCTTCCACGTGGTATTTAATCCTCCAAAGGTTGAAGGAGTATGTGATTATTGTGGAGCAGAAGTTGTACAGAGGGCAGATGACTCAGAAGAAACAGTTAAGAATAGACTATCAGTTTACAATAAACAAACTCAGCCATTGATAGATTATTATACGAAGAATGGTTTAATAAAAAATATTAATGGTGAACAGGATATAAATGATGTATTTGAAGAAATATGTAATGTTTTAGGGAGCGACAAAAAATGATTTATTTAAAATCTGATCAAGAAATTGAAATAATGCGAAAAGCAGGGCAGATAGTCGCTGAGACTCTTCTAATTTTAGAAGAGGCAATAAAACCTGGTATCACCACAAAAGAACTTGATAAAATAGCAGAAGAATATATAATAAGCTGTGGAGCCCGTCCTTCATTTAAGGGTTACCACGGGTTCCCAGCAACAATCTGTGCTTCAGTTAATGAAGAAGTAGTACATGGAATTCCGGGAGAGCGAGTACTGAAGGAAGGCGATATAATAAGTGTTGACTGCGGTGCTTTTTATAAAGGTTTTCATGGTGATGCAGCAAGGACCTTCCCAGTAGGTAAGGTAACTCCCGAAGCCCAAAGACTAATCGATGTTACCAGGGAAAGTTTTTTTGAGGGAATAAAATATGCAAAGGTTGGCAACAGATTAGGAGATATATCAGCAGCTATCCAGGAATATGTGGAAAAAAACAATTTTTCTGTAGTACGTGACTATGTAGGGCACGGTATAGGACGTGAGATGCACGAACAACCATCAGTTCCTAACTATGGCAAAAGCGGAAGAGGAATGAGATTGAATAAGGGACTTGTTCTTGCGATAGAACCTATGGTTAATATGGGAACCTTCGCAGTTAAGGAATTAGATGATGGTTGGACAGTAGTTACTTACGATGGAAAGCTGTCTGCACATTATGAAAACACTGTTGCTATACTTGATAACGGTCCTGAGATTCTAACTTTGAAAAAATAGAGGTGGAATGTATGGATAACATTGCCCTGGGACAAATAGTTCATTCAAGAGCAGGTAGAGATAAGGGTAGATACTTTATAGTAGTAGGAATTATAGATGAAAACTATGTTCTTCTTGCAGATGGAGATTTAAGAAAGATTGAATCGCCAAAGAAAAAGAAGATTAAGCATCTTGTTTTTCACGATAAATTTGCAGTAGACATAGTTGAAAAAATTAAAACAAATCAACGCATCACCAATGCAGACCTTAAAAAAACTTTGCAGTCAATGGGTTTATTATAAGGAGGTTAGATTAGCCTATGGCAAAAGAGGATGTAATTGAATTGCAAGGTACTGTTGTGGAAGCATTACCTAATGCAATGTTCCAAGTGGAGTTAGAAAACGGCCACAAAATACTCGCTCATATATCAGGTAAATTAAGAATGAATTTTATAAGAATACTTCCAGGTGATAAGGTAACAGTTGAAGTTTCACCTTATGACTTAACTCGTGGTAGAATTATATGGAGAGGAAAGTAAGGAGGGATAGCCAATGAAGGTTAGACCATCAGTTAAGCCAATTTGCGAAAAGTGCAAAATAATAAGAAGACATGGTAGAGTTATGGTTATATGCGAAAACCCAAAGCATAAGCAAAAGCAAGGTTAATTTTGCGCGGCTGCACTGAAGGCTAAATCGCTTCGGTGATTTATATATTAATGTATTAGTGGTTTAAAGTAAAATACAGGAGGTGTAAAAACTCAATGGCAAGAATAGCTGGTGTAGATTTACCAAGAGAGAAGAGAGTAGAAATAGCACTAACATACATCTATGGTATAGGTAGACCAAGTGCTAACAAGATTCTTGAAGCTACAGGAGTAAATCCAGATACAAGAGTTAAGGATTTATCAGAACAAGACGTTAACAAACTAAGAGAATATATAGATAAGAACTTTATTGTTGAAGGTGACCTAAGAAGAGAAGTTGCTCTTAACATAAAGAGACTAATGGAAATAGGTTGCTATAGAGGACTAAGACATAGAAGAGGATTACCAGTAAGGGGTCAAAGAACTAAGACAAATGCAAGAACAAGAAAAGGCCCAAGAAGAACAATTGCAAATAAGAAGAAAGCAGGAAAGTAATAAAGGAGGGACAGTGAATGGCGGCTCAAGCAAAGGCTAAGAAGGTTAGAAGAAAAAGAGAGCGTAAGCATGTTGACCGTGGAGCGGCACACATCAAGTCAACATTTAATAATACAATTGTAACTATAACAGATACAGCAGGAAATGCTATTTCTTGGTCAAGTGCTGGTGCACTTGGATTTAGAGGTTCAAGAAAGAGCACTCCATTTGCAGCACAAATGGCAGCAGAAACAGCTGCAAAGACTGCTATAGAACATGGTATGAAATCAGTTGAAGTCTATGTTAAGGGACCTGGATCAGGAAGAGAAGCTGCTATAAGAGCTCTTCAAGCAGCTGGACTTGAAGTTAGCCTAATAAAGGATGTAACTCCAATTCCACACAACGGTTGTAGACCACCTAAGAGAAGAAGAGTTTGATGATTGGAGGTGTAAAGAATGGCAAGATATTCAGGACCATCATGTAAATTATGTAGAAGAGAAGGAGTTAAGCTATATCTTAAGGGAGATAGATGCTACTCAGATAAGTGTGCATTAGCAAGAAGACCATACGCACCAGGACAACACGGACACAGCAAGAAGAAGCTAACTAACTATGGTGTTCAATTAAGAGAAAAGCAAAAGGCAAAGAGAATATACGGAGTACTTGAATCACAATTCAGAAAGTACTACGAAGAAGCTGATAGATTAAAGGGAATCACTGGTGAAAACCTACTAAGACTTCTTGAACTAAGACTTGACAACGTAATCTTTAGACTTGGATTTGCAAGCTCAAGAGCAGAAGCAAGACAATTAGTAAGACACGGACACTTTACTGTAAATGGTAAAAAGGTTAATATACCATCATACCAAGTTAGAGTAAATGATGAAATAGCTGTAAGAGAAAAGAGCAGATCAAGCGAAAAGATAAAGGCTCTAATGCAAGTTGAAACTAATGTTCCAAAGTGGTTAACTGTTGATAAGGAAAATATGGTAGGTAGAGTAGTATCACTTCCACAAAGAGAGGACATTGATATACCAGTTAATGAAACATTAATAGTTGAGCTTTACAGCAAGTAATTTAGTGTAGAATTATTTGCCCTCGCAAGTTAATACTTCTAAATAAAGGAGGGTTAAATTAATGTTAGAAATAGAAAGACCAAGAGTTGAATGTGTTGAAAAATCTGAAGATGGTTCATATGCAAAATTTGTAATTGAACCACTTGAAAGAGGATACGGAACAACTTTAGGTAACGCTATGAGAAGAATCCTGCTGTCATCATTACCAGGTGCAGCAGTAACTTTTGTTAAAATAGATGGTGTTTTACACGAGTTCTCAACTATACCTGGTGTTAAAGAAGATGTAGTTGAGTTAATACTTAACCTAAAGAGTTTAGCTATAAAAATGGATGGCGAAGGAACAAGAACTGGTGTAATCGATGTAAAGGGGCCAGCTATAGTTACAGGTGCGGATATAAAGGTTGATGGAGATGTTGAAATAATAAATTCTGATCACGTGCTTGCAACAGTAAGTGAGAGCGGAAGACTATATGCTGAAGTAACTATCGGTAAAGGTAGAGGTTATGTTTCAGCAGATAAAAATAAGCATCCAGGTCAACAAATAGGATTAATTCCAATAGATTCAATATACACACCTGTTAAGAGAGTTAACTATACTGTTGAAAATACACGTGTTGGACAAATAACAGACTATGATAAGTTAACTCTTGAATTATGGACTAACGGAACAATTAAACCAGAAGAAGCAGTAAGTTTATCAGCAAAGATATTAATAGAACACTTTAAACTATTCCTTTCACTAACAGACTTAGCTGATAAAGTAGAGATAATGGTTGAAAAGGAAGAAGAAAAGAAGGATAAAGTTCTTGAAATGACAATTGAAGAGCTTGATTTATCAGTAAGATCATACAACTGCTTAAAGAGAGCTGGAATTAATACAGTTCAAGAACTGATTAATAAAACAGAAGACGATATGATGAAGGTAAGAAACCTTGGTAAGAAATCATTAGAAGAAGTTCAACAAAAGCTTGAAGCACTTGGACTTAGCTTGAAAAAGAGCGAAGAATAGGAGGGATTTTCAGTGGCAGGATATCGTAAGCTAGGACGTCCAACTGACCAAAGAAAAGCTATGTTAAGAAATCTTGTAACAAGCTTTTTTAAGTCAGAGGACGGTAGAATAATAACAACTGAAGCAAGAGCTAAAGAAGTAAGAAGTCTTGCTGAAAAGATGATAACTCTTGCAAAAAGAGGAGATCTACACGCAAGAAGACAAGTTCTTGCTTTCATAACTGAAGAAGAAGTAGTTGCTAAGTTATTCTCAGAAGTTGCACCAAAGTACGCTGAAAGAAACGGTGGATACACAAGAATCATTAAGATGGGTCCAAGAAGAGGCGACGCAGCAGAAATGGTTATACTTGAATTAGTGTAATAAAAAAGAGGGATTAAGTTAAGTATATTAATACTTAATCCCTTTCTATATTAAGTTTAGAAGGTGCCTGAGATGGAAAATATGGTTGAAATTAATAATGTTTTTTATGGATATAAAAAACACGACCAAGCAGAAGAGTTTTTGGCACTAAGGGGTGTCAATTTAAAGGTAAAAAAAGGTGAGTTTCTTGTAATAATTGGGCATAATGGTTCGGGAAAATCTACTCTTTCAAAGCACATAAATGCAATCTATCTTCCCAAAGAAGGAGAAGTAATAATTGACGGAATGAATACAAAAGATAATGATAAGCTTTGGGATATTAGGCAATCAGCAGGGATGGTATTTCAAAATCCTGATAATCAGATAGTTGCAACAATAGTAGAGGAGGATGTAGCCTTTGGACCTGAAAATATGGGGGTTGAGCCAAATGAAATTAGAAAAAGGGTGGAAAGTGCACTAAAGGCAGTGAGAATGGAAGAATATTCAAAACACGCACCACACCTGCTATCAGGTGGACAAAAACAGAGGGTTGCAATAGCAGGTATATTGGCAATGAAGCCTAAGTGCATTATATTAGATGAACCCACCGCAATGCTTGACCCATCAGGAAGAAAAGAAGTAATTGAAACAATAAAGAAGTTAAATAAAGAAGAAGGAATAACTATTATATTAATTACTCATTTTATGGAAGAGGCTGTTGATGCAGATAGAGTTGTAGTTATGGATGATGGAAAAATTGTTGCAGAGGGAATTCCAAGAGAAGTTTTTTCAAAGGTAGAGCTACTAAAAAAATTAGGATTAGATGTTCCTCAGGTTACGGAGCTTGCCTATGAACTTAAAAAAAGCGGATTGAATATAAGACAGGATATAATAACTATTGATGAGTTGGTGGAGGAGCTATGTCAATTAAGGTAAATAATCTAACATTTAAATATATGGTAGGCACTCCCTTTGAAAAAACAGCTTTAGATAATGTGTCCTTTGAAATAAAAGATGGTGAGTTTATAGGTCTAATAGGTCATACTGGTTCAGGAAAATCAACTCTTATCCAGCATCTAAATGGTCTTCTAAAACCAACATCTGGTGAAATATATATAGATGATGAGTGTATAACGGCTAAGGGTGTTGATTTAAAAAGAATAAGAGAGTTGGTTGGTTTGGTATTTCAATATCCTGAACATCAACTCTTTGAAGAAACTGTTTTTAAAGATGTTTCTTATGGACCTAAAAATTTAGGTTTAGATGAAGAGGAAATAGAAAGAAGAGTAAAATGGGCACTTAATATAGTGGGTATTGATTATGAAAAATATAAGGACGTTTCACCCTTTGATTTAAGTGGTGGACAAAAAAGAAGAATTGCAATTGCAGGTGTACTTGCAATGCAGCCTAAGGTTTTAATATTGGATGAGCCAACAGCAGGACTTGATCCAAAGGGAAGAGATGAGATTTTACAAAACATAAAAAATCTGCATAAGGAATCAAAAATGACTATCATTTTAGTATCCCACAGTATGGATGATGTTGCTGAATTGGCAGATAGATTAATTGTAATGTATAGAGGTAAAAATATTATTCAGGGTACTCCAAAGGAAGTGTTTAGGAATGTTGAAACGTTAGAGTCAATAGGACTTGCTGTACCTCAAGTAAAATATTTAGTACAAAGTCTAAATAAGAAGGGCTTCAATTTAAATGAAGATATTATAACTGTTAAGGAAGCAAAGGATGCTATTTTAAAGGCATTAAGGAGAGAAAAGAAATGATTAAGGACATTACTTTAGGTCAATATCTTCCTGGAGACTCTGTAATTCATAGATTAGATCCGAGAGTTAAAATAATACTTTCAACATTATATGTTGTTAACTTATTCATAATAAATAAATTCATTGGATATATGTATGTAGCTATTTTTACAGCGTTTGTGATATTTTTGGCTAAGATACCCTTTAAATATATAATGAAAAGTTTAAAGCCAATTATATGGTTATTACTTTTTACAGCAGTATTTAATGTATTGTTAACTCCAGGTGAAATAGTTTATGCAAGATTTGGGCCATTTACAATAACAGATAAGGGTATATATCTTGCAGGTTTTATGATAATTAGAATAGTATTTTTAATTGTCGGAACCTCTGTTTTAACCTTGACTACCTCACCAATAGCGTTAACAGATGGCATTGAACTATTATTAAATCCGTTTAAAAGAATAGGTATACCAGCACACGAACTTGCTATGATGATGACAATTGCATTAAGGTTTATTCCAACACTGATAGACGAGACTGATAAAATAATTAAAGCACAAAAGGCAAGAGGTGCTGATTTTGAGTCAGGAAATATTATTAACAGAGCAAAGAACTTAATTCCAATACTTGTACCTTTATTTATAAATTCCTTTAGACGTGCTGATGAACTCGCGTTAGCGATGGAAGCAAGATGCTATAAAGGTGGAGAAGGTAGAACAAGGATGAAACAGTTTAACATAGATAAAAATGACTATATATCTATTGTTGTTATGGTATGTTTTATTATTATCTCTATATTAAGTAGGAGATAAGTATGAAAAATATTAAATTAATTATTGAATATGATGGTACTAACTATGTAGGCTGGCAAAAACAAAAAAATGGGCTTTCGGTTTCAGAAGTTATAGAAAAGGCCATTTATGAGGTAACTAAACAAAACGTTGAATTGATAGGTTCAGGTAGAACAGATGCAGGTGTCCACGCAAGAGGGCAAGTGGCAAATTTTTTGATAGACACTAAAATTCAACCTGAAAGGCTAAAGGACGCAATTAATAGTAAACTCCCAACAGATATTACTATCGTTAAATCTATAGAGGTAGATAGGGAGTTTCATTCAAGATATAACAGTAAAGGAAAATGGTATAGCTATACAATTTTTAACAGATTAGAGCCATCTCCATTTTATAATAAATATTCAGCACATATAAAATATAATCTTGATTTGGATAAGATGAAAAGTGCAGCACAGTATTTAATTGGTACCCACGATTTTGCTGCCTTTAGATCAGAAGGAAGTTCAGTCAAGACAACTGTTAGAACAATATATAGTATAGACATTATAAAAAACGGGGATATAATTCGTTTAGATTTCAAGGGAGATGGATTTCTTTATAATATGGTAAGAATAATAACAGGTACATTAATTGATGTAGGCAGGGGCAAAAAAAGTACTATGGATATTCCAAAAATATTAGAATCAAAGGATAGAAGGTTAGCAGGTTTTACTGCTCCAGCTTGTGGTTTGTGTCTGGAAGAAGTTTATTATTAAATTAAGCTTGACACACCCGGCTCGATGTATTAAAATAAAAAATGGTGTAATTTACGATACTAAGATCCACTGGCCCCGGATCTTTATCGATAGAGAGATTTATTAAGTTAAGGAGGGAAAACGATGAAAACATACATGGCAAAAGCTCAAGAAGTTGAAAGAAAATGGTATGTTGTTGATGCTACTGACAAGACATTAGGAAGACTTGCAAGCCAAATAGCTACAATATTAAGAGGAAAGCATAAGGCAATCTATACTCCAAACGTAGATACTGGTGACTTTGTAATAGTTATAAACGCTGATAAAGTTGCTTTAACTGGTAAGAAGTTAGATCAAAAGCTTTACAGACATCACTCACTATATCCAGGTGGATTAAAGGAAATCCCATACAGAAGATTATTAGAAACTAAGCCAGAATTAGCAATAGAAGAAGCAGTTAGAAGAATGTTACCAAAGGGACCATTAGGAAGAAAGATGGCAAAGAAGCTTAAGGTATACAGAGGTGCAGAACATAATCACCACGCTCAAAAGCCAGAAGTACTTGAATTAAAGTATTAATGTGGTGTGAAGGGAGGAAGGAAAGATGGCAAAGGTTCAATACTTTGGAACAGGTAGAAGAAAGACTTCAATAGCAAGAGTAAGATTAGTTCCAGGAGAAGGAAACATCGTTATAAATAAAAGAGATATAGACAACTACTTTGGTCTTGAAACTCTTAAGGTTATAGTTAAGCAACCACTTGTTCTAACTGGAACAATTGATAAGTACGATGTACTTGTAAATGTTCACGGTGGTGGATTTACAGGTCAAGCAGGTGCTATAAGACACGGTATAGCAAGAGCACTTGTTCAAGCTGACGCTGACTTAAGACCAGTACTTAAGAAGGCAGGTTTCCTAACAAGAGACCCAAGAATGGTAGAAAGAAAGAAGTACGGTCTAAAGAAGGCAAGAAGAGCACCACAATTCTCAAAGAGATAATTTGCCGATTATATATACAGGAACTGCATTCGCAGTTCCTGTTTTATTTTTTGCTTTTGTTATTAATATTTTATGGATGCATATAATAATTAATGAATAATGAAAATAGGGTGATAGGATGATTAAGAGATATCTTGCAATAATATTAACAGTAACAATAGGCATTATATTATATATTAAACTACCTGTGTGGGGCTTTAATACAAATAAAGTTGTAATAATTGATGCAGGGCACGGAGGAATAGACCCAGGTGCTATAGGAAGAGATGGAACAATTGAAAAGGATATAAACTTAAATATAGCTCAAAAGCTTAAAGGATATCTTGAGGATGCAGGATATACGTGTGTAATGATAAGAGAGATTGATGAGGGGTTATACAGTGAATATGGTAGGATACGAGATAAAAAGAATGAAGATCTGCGTAATAGAAAGCAGTTTATAAAGAAATATAAGGCAGACTTATTTGTAAGCATACATTTAAATTTTTTTCCTGAAAGCCAGTATTATGGGGCACAGGTCTTTTATCCTAAAAATGATACAGAGAGTGAGAAAATAGCAAAACTTATTCAGCAGGAGCTAATTAAAACTCTAAATAGAGGCAATAAGAGAGAAGCCAAAGGTACAAACGATATATATGTAATAAGAGACAACCAAATACCATCTATTTTAATAGAATGTGGTTTTTTATCAAACTATGAAGAGGAACAACTACTTAAATCAGAAATCTATCAAAATAAAATAGCTTGGGCTATATTTAAAGGTATTTCATCGTATTACCTGGGAAATAGTAAATAAGCACAAACAAACAGCTCTTAAAGTGTTACTTTAAGAGCTGTTTAAATACTACTGTAATGTTTTTACTATATCCCTTGCAGTTAGAGCAATTTTATATGCGTGATCTCCAACTCTTTCAAGGTTTGTCAAACAATCAAGGAATATCATACCGCTGTTAGGATTACATATACATTTATTTAACCTATCTATGTGGTCTTTTCTTAACTGTTTTTCAACAGAATCAATCTTCTGCTCAAGTTCTACAACTTCATCTACCTTCTCTAAATCTCTATTCTTTAAAGCCTCAAGAGCTTTGCTGAAGGATGTATGGCAAAGTTCAAAGAAGTACTTTAATTCAACGGAGGCTTCTTCAGAAAAATTGACATAGTGGTTAAATTTATATTCTGCAAGATCCAAAAGATTTACAGCGTGGTCTCCTACACGTTCCATATCATTAATCATATTATAAAGGCTCATAATTACTTCTGATTCCCCATATGTTGGATTTTTCATAGACAAGGTAGTTAAAAAGTTCATTAATGCATCCTCAAGATAATCAAGTAAATCCTCATCTTTTTGTATTTGATTTATGCTATTTCTTCTAAAATCAAATATAAGATTAAAGGATTTTTCAAGGTTTAAAAGTGCTATCTCACCCATTCTACTAATTTCCTTTATGCATTGCTCAATTGCAACGGATGGTGTATTTGTAACAATAGGATTTAAATATTTAAATCTTTTTGTGCTATTATCTGTCTTAAGAGGATATATGTTATTTAATAGCCCTTTTATTATTTGATTTGATATTAATATCGAAATAAAGGAACCAAGTAAGTTAGTTAAAATGTGCAGGATTATTATATTTAATGCTACATAAGATGTTGTATATAAATATAAAGGGTTAATTATATAAATAATATACACTATAAAGGCACCAGTTATATTAATTATTAAATGTATGAAGGATGTAATAATAATGTGTCTTTCCTGTTTATAGGATTTAAATAAAACATAAAATGCAGAACCTATATTAGCACCTATTATAATGAATAAAGCAGAATTAAATCCTATAATGTTGTTTTGAACAAATGGAATAAGAAGTATGATTACTGCATTACTGCTTTTAAAAATAAGTGCAATTATTATTCCTATAAAGAAGCTTGAAATGTAGTTGTTTTTTATAAGGTGTATTAGTTGGCTTTCTATTGTTCCAGATTTAATATAAATTAAAGATACAAAAAGAAGACCTATGCTTAAAAGAATCTGACCTAAATTAAATATATTTTTTTTAGTATTTTTATTAACAAATATAACTATAAATGTTCCTGCAAATATTAATAAATAAGGTACTACTGAAATATTAAGAAGTATAATAACTGGGATTAAAGAGGCACCAATATTTACACCAGATATAAAATATAAAATATTAACAAAATCAATAGAACCAGCTTCAAGAATACTTGAATAGGATGTTGCTGAAATAGTACTGCTTTCTGTTATAAAGGAAAATATGATTCCTTCAAACAGAGAGTACAATTTGCTTACATTCTTGTGTTTAAATTTATTATGAAACCAAGAGCTAAAATAATTTTGAGATGAATGACTAAGCATATATAACGAGAAAATAAGTAAACCTATTCCACCTAATAAATTATAAATTTGTGTTTTCATATGTATTCCCCCAATTGTTATATTCATTAATATTATTATAACAAAAGGATTTTTTAAATTACATAAAAAACTATAATAAAGTTATTTTATCGTAAAAAAATATCTAAAAAGGTGCCAGGAACAATGGAAATTTTAAAATACCTTGTTCGTGGCACCCTATACTAATTATTCATCCTTCTTCATACAGTGTGGACAAGGATAGTAGAAGGGATGGTCTAAAAGTAGTGAAGCCTCATTTAATGAGCTATACATATCAATAGCTTCTTTATCAATGCTATCAATATTACATTCTTTTTTTTCATTTACTAAATCGTGTAGAGTCTTTTTTTCGATATCATATAGATATCTTTTACCATAGTAGGGTTCTTCGTATCTTCTCATCCTCTTCACTCCTTAAAATCAAGTACCATTTGTGCTATGTTATTTGAGTGGTCACCTATTCTCTCGATGTTACTAATTAAATCTAAGAATATTGTACCACTTGCAGTTGAGCATACACCTTTGTTTAATCTATCTATATGTTCATTTCTAAGTTGCTTTTCCATCATATCTATTTTTCCTTCAGCCTCAAGAACCTTTTGTGCTAAGCTAAAATCAAAGTTCTTTAGAGCTTCTATTGATGAATCCACTGCATATTTTGCAACATCATAAATCTCTTGAAGTTCCTTTATAGCTTCATCTGAGAATACCAATTTGTTATCAATTCTAAACTGTGCAAGTTCTGCTATATTGTCAGCGTGATCGCCAATTCTCTCAATGTCGTTTACAACGTGGAATAGTGAAGTTATAATTTCTGAATCGTGTTCTGAAAGAGAAGTATTAGATAGAGCTACCATAAAGGCTGTTATTTCTCTTTCAAGGAAGTTTACTACCTGTTCAACCTCAAATACTTTATTTATAAGGTTAGTGTCCTCATTAAAGAAGGCTTCTATAGATCTTGTTAAATTTTCTGAAGCAATTTGTCCCATTCTTGAAACTTCTTTAATAACTTGGCCAACAGCTATTGATGGTGTTTCAAGAAGTCTTGAATCTATGTGTTCTAAAGTCATTGCAGTTGCTTCCTTTTCTTCACCAGGAACTAACCACTTAACCCATTTAACAAGTAGAGGTATAAATGGGGCTTGTATAATTACGTTTGTTAAATTAAATATTGTATGGGCATTTGCAATTTGTCTTTTTATATCTCCACCAAGCATAGGAATTAGCTTTACTACTATAGGTAAAATAGCCATAAATATCAAAGTACCCATTAGATTGAAGGAAAGGTGTAAAAATGAAGCTCTTCTTGCGTTTTTGCTTGCTCCAATACTTGCAAGCATTGCAGTAACACAGGTACCAATGTTATCACCAAATAGTATTGGTAGAGCAACATTAAGTGGTAGTGCATTAATTCCAGCAAGAGCTTGAAGAATACCAATTGTAGCACTACTACTTTGAACAACTGCTGTCATTCCAAGTCCTACAAGTACTCCAAGTATTGGGTGAGTACCTAAGGTTATAATTAGATTTCTAAACCCATCCATTTGAGCAAGTGGCTTCATTGAGTGCTCCATCATTTTCATACCTACAAATAGAACACCAAAACCAAATACAATCTCACCAATATCTTTAGTTTTCTTCTTATTTGAGAACATAAGCATTGCAGCACCAATTGCAAGTATTAGTGGTGCAACATCTGTTAGCTTAAAAGCAATAAGTTGTGCAGTCATTGTAGTACCAATGTTTGCACCCATTATAACTCCTGCTGCTTGATACAGATTCATAAGTCCTGCATTAACAAAACCAATCGTCATAACAGTTGTAGCAGATGAACTTTGTATAATTGCAGTAACAATTGCACCAACAGTAATTGCAAGTATTCTGTTAGTTGTTAAAACTTCAAGTATTTTTTTTAGTTTTTCTCCTGCAGTCTTTTGGAGCCCTCCTCCCATCATATGCATACCATAGACGAAAAGACCAAGGCCACCTAACAGTTCAAAAACCATTTTTGCATTCATAATATACCCCCATCTTTTACATTATTAAACGCGTAAATAAAAAGATTTTTACGCGTTTATTTTCGACAATATTACTCTTAAAAATATGTTTTTCTACATACGATTTAGATTATACTTATCTTATGTTAAATCTGTGTTAAGTTTGTGTTAATAAAACAAAATATTTAACCAAGCAATAATATAGGATTAACAAAAACTTAATATCACCCTATATTAATTATACATTTGAATAAATACTTTTAAAAGTATAAAATTAAATAGGGGTGATTAATTTGTATTTAAAGGAGATAGAATCATTTAAAAATAGAATAATATCAGAAATTAGTATAGATGAAAGATGTGCAAGTTATGTGGATTTTCCAGAGAATATATCGGATGAATTAAAGGAGTTTTTAATTAAGAGAGGTTTTACAAAACTTTACTCACATCAAAGGGAGATGTTTGAACATTCAAAGCAGGGTGAAAATGTTATTATAACAACACAAACAGCAAGTGGTAAAACTTTAAGTTTTTTGCTTCCTGTAATAGATGAAATACTTAAAGATAATAAAACAAGAGCTATATTTGTATATCCTACAAAGGCTCTTGCAAATGACCAATTTAGAAACATTCTTCCCTTTATTGAGCATTTTGGAGAAGATAGAATACAAGCAGGTATATACGATGGGGACACACCCCCTAACGAAAGAACAAGGATTAGAAAAACAGCAAATATAATCCTAACAAACCCTGAAATGTTAAATTCAGCATTTTTACCTAATCATAGTCTATATGGGTTTAACCACGTTTTTTCTAAGTTAAAGTTTTTTGTTGTAGATGAACTTCACGTTTATAGAGGAGCCTTTGGTTCTCATATGGCAAATATAATTAGAAGACTAAAGAGAGTTTGTAAATACTATAGGTCAAACCCTCAATACCTTTTTAGTTCAGCAACAATAGCAAATCCAAAGGAACTTGCAGAAACATTAACAGGTGAAGAATTTTATCACGTTAAGAAGGATGGTTCGCCATCCCATAAAAAACACATTTATATATGGCAGCCTCCATATGTTAGAGATTCTGAATATCGAAAGACTCCAGAGGAAGAGGCTGCAGAGATTATACCTGATATGATTCAAAATGGAAGAAGATTTATTACATTTTGTAAAAGTAGGCGTGAAGTTGAGGTTGTTTTAAAGGAAACGCGTGATAAGTTAGCAAATGTTGAAGATGTACCAAGCCTTCTTGATTTGACAGATAAGATAGCAGGATATAGAGGAGGATATAAAAAGGAAGAAAGAAAAGATATAGAAAAGAGGCTTGTTAAGGGTGACATAAATGGTGTAATTGCAACAAATGCTCTAGAACTTGGTATAGATATTGGTGATATTGATATTGTAATATGTTCAGGTTTTCCAGGAACAAAGGCATCCTTTTGGCAGCAGGTAGGACGTGCAGGAAGGCGTAAAGAAGCTGTCGGTATACTAATACTTGATGTTGGCCCAATTGACCAATATATAGCGGTAAATAGCGAATTTTTATTAAAGACAGGTGTAGAAAATGCAGTTCTAGATAAGAATAATCTTTTTATTCAGCTTGCCCACGTAAGAGCAGCTGCAGCAGAATTACCACTTACTCTTGATGACGCAGAATTGTTTCCAGATATAGCAGAGATAATACCTGTTCTCTTAAAGGCAGGAGAGCTAAAAAATGATGGTGGAATATTTACTTGGATAGGAAAAGAACATCCTGCAGGAGATTTTAGTCTAAGAAATATTTCAAGGGATATTTATAAGGTTATAAACAAAGTAAATGGAGAAATGCTAACAGAGATGGATGAGTATCAGGCCTTCCACGAAGTATATGAAAAGGCTATATATATGCACGATGGAGTTCAATATATGGTTGAGAAGCTTGATTTGGTGAATAGAATAGCAACAGTTTTTCCTATAGAAGTTAATTACTTCACTGTTCCATTTACAGATACAATGGTAAATATAATAAAGGAGTTTAAAAGTGTTGATTTTGCAAGGACTACTGCTACCTTTGGTGACGTTTTAATTAAAGAGGCAGTTGTTGCATATAAAATGATACAGTTCCACAATAGACAAAACTTGGGATTTGAATCAATAAAGGATAATCTATTTACTACTCTTGAAACTGAAGGGATTTGGTATTTAATACCTGAAGATGTTGATGAAGTTTTAAACCTCTATACGGAATTTAATTATTATAACGGCATTAAACATTCACTTCTTACCGCAGCAAGAATAAGAACAATGGCAACATCAGAGGATATTGGAGCAACTATGTTTAACACAGTTGAAAAGGATGGAGAAATAAAGAGGGCCTATGTTATATTATATGATTTATATCCAGGTGGATTAGGATTTACAGAGAAGGCCTTTGATTTTGCAAAGGATATCTTGGTTGATGCTGTAAATTTGGTTAGAAATTGCAAATGTAAGGATGGATGTCCTGCCTGTGTAGGTGATTATCATTTGGATAAAAAGATGGTTCTATGGGCACTTGAGGGTATGATGAAGCAGGTGGAGGAGAGTCCTAAAATAACTAAGAAGGTTAAAGAGGTTGTTGTAGAAGAAAATAAATATTTTAAATTAGAAGAGCTTCAATTTAAATGGAATGATTTTAGAAATTTCTTAAAATCAAGAAGTGAATCCTTTTTAGGATTTTTTAATATAGTAGATGAAGTTGAAGTTAGAGGTAATGTACTAATTTTAAATGTTACATCTGATTTCTTTAGACAATGGATAATGGATACTTTAAATAAGACAAAGATTGAAAATATAATAAAAAGATATGTAGAGGTTAGAGATAATTTTTCAATAGATGTTAATATAAAAAAATCTGAAAGCAAAATAGATAAAATAATAAGAAGATACGATGATTTAATAAGGTAGGTGAGAATTTGACAAGTCTATTTGATAAGTTAAATAGCTTTCAAAAAAGGGCAGTTGAGACAGATGAAAAGTATGTGGCATTAAGGGCAAGTGTAGGAAGTGGGAAAACAACGGTTATAGTCTATAGGGTATTGTATCTTCATCTTATAAAAAAAGTACCATTAAATAAAATTATGGTGCTTACCTTTACAAACAAAGCAGCAGAGGAGTTAAAGGAGAGACTTAAAAATAATATAGATGAGGAAATAAAATATATAGGTACCTTCCATAGCATTGCAAATAGGATATTAAGAGAAAATGTAGATTTAGATAGATATGGTTATACCAGAGATTTTAAAATAATAACCTATGAAGAGGCTGGAGAGATATTAAATAATATAGCTAAAGAGGCAAGGTTAAATATAAAATACAAATCTAAAATACAAAAAAGAATAGAAGAATTTAAAAATGGTAATCTACTTTATGCTAATATGAAAAAGGAAGACGATATCGAAAAGCTCTATGAAGAATATAAAAGGGTTAAGAAGGAAAAAAACTTAATGGATTATGAGGATTTAATTA
Organism: Caloramator sp.; assembly: GCF_020054765.1. NCBI lineage: Bacteria > Bacillati > Bacillota > Clostridia > Eubacteriales > Clostridiaceae > Caloramator > Caloramator sp. The sequence continues at coordinate 28,033 of NZ_JAIHAO010000010.1, forward strand.
TAAACTGCTGTGACTTTTTAAATGAAGAATTAGATTTTGAATACATAATAGTAGATGAATTTCAGGATACCGATTATATGCAGCTAAATCTTATAGAGAAGATTGCAGGAAAAAGAGGGAGCATATTTGTTGTAGGAGATCCAAATCAAACAATATACTCCTTTAGAACAGGAACAAAAAATATATTCAAGATCTTTATAGAAAAATACAATGCGATAACTTATGATCTTTTTATAAACTACAGGTCAACAAGAACAATTACGGAGGCGGCAGCAGCTCTAATTGGAGAGAAAATATATTGTGAAAAGGAATATGGAGAACCAATTAAGATAACAAGTCATTATGATGCCTTTAATGAAGCAAACTATATATTAAGAAGAATAATGGAATTAAAGGAAAAAGGAGTATATCTTAAGGATATTGCTGTGCTTTTTCGAAGACAGGTGCAGGGAGAACTTCTATATGATGTATTGAGCCGTGAAGTTGAGTGTGAATTTATAAAGGATGCAGAGGGAGAAGAAGAAAGAATAAACAGAGAGTCTGTAAAGCTACTTACACTTCATTCCTCAAAGGGATTAGAGTTTAGATATGTTTTTATAGTTGGGGTAAATGAGGGTAATATACCAATATCAACCAAAAGAGAGATTGAAGAAGAGGAACTCAGGCTTTTCTTTGTTGGTGTTACGAGGGCAAAGGAAGTTCTTGAAATATCTTATATAAAAAGTCCGTCCTATTTTGAGTTTAAGGGATATAAGAGTCAGTATATATCTATGCTTCCTAAAAATCTTTTATTGGAGCAGGATAGTAGCTCAAAATATACTTTAAATGAAATTTACGATATGTTAAGATTAGAAAAAGAAAAGAAAAATATAGAAAAGAAGGTTACACATAAAAAATATGGAGAAGGGTTAGTAATATATGAGGATGATAATATTTTAAAGGTTAAATTTGATACCTATGGAGAGAAGGAGTTTTTAAAGTTGTTTTGTCAAGGAGAATTTATTTAAGGGGGGATTTGTGTGCAAGAATTTAAAAATAACAATGATTTAAATGATGAACCAATTAGGCTTGGGTTTAAAGATGTGCTTGCAATGATAATCGCAGCAATTGAGGTACTTCTGCCTATTGCACTTTTATTTGCAGGTATAATGGGTATAGTATTTTTTATTCTATTGAAGTTTTGGATTAAATAGGGAGGAATTAGATGCACTTTTTGAAGGAGAGACTAAAAAGTATTTATCAAAACAATAAACTATTTATATTAGCAGTGCTTTTACTATTTATAAAAAGTATATCCATTTTAGCATATATAGTAACTGATACAAAGAGTTTTGCCCTTTTTTACACAATAGGCTGTATACCTTCATACCTATTATACTTCTCATATATTATCATCTTGATGTCCTTTTATTTTTTATTTAGAGGGAAGTTTAAAGTTTATTATTTGTTCTTCATAAACTTTTTTGTTACTACATTGTTTTTAATTGATATTTGGTATTTTAGAGGTTTTGGCAGTTTTTTATCAGTACATTCATTGATGCAGACTGGTAATTTATATAATTTGTCAGATAGCATAAAATCTTTAATAAAGTTTTATGATTTATTCTTGTTTTTAGATATATTGGTACTTTATCATTTTTATAAAAAACACAAGGTGTATGTATCTAAAAAGAGTGTACAAGCTAAAGCATTTACCATTTCATTATTATTTTCAGTTATTTTCATAATAGAACCAGTGGATGCAAAGATTTTATTTAACACTAAAAAACAAGCAATATATCAAATTACATATTCGCCTAAGGTTACTATAGCTAATTTATCCCCAATTGGATATCACGTTTTTGACGTATTCAATTATATAAAAGAATGTAGGCATATAGAACTTACAGAACAGGAAAAGATTGATATAAAGGAATGGTTTAATAAAAAAGAAAATATAGAAGGGGAAAATGAGTATAAGGGTCTATTTAAAGGTAAAAATTTGATTTATATACAGGTCGAATCCTTAGAGAACTTTGTTATAAATAAAAGCGTTAATGGAAAAGAGATAACCCCTAATTTAAATAGACTTTTGAAAAATAGCATCTATTTTAATAATTATCACGAACAGACTCACAATGGTATTAGTTCAGATGGAGACCTTATTGTAAATACTTCGTTATTTCCAGTTAGGAGAGGAAGTACATTCTTTAGATATCCAGATAATACCTACAATTCCTTACCTAAAATATTAAAAAAATATGGCTATTATACTCACGCAATACATTCTGATAAAGGTCCCTATTGGAATTGGATGAGGGCACTGTATTCAATAGGATTTGATAAATGTACTGATGAAACAAGTTTTAATGTCGATGAGAAGATAGGTTTAGGATTAAGTGATGAATCCTATTTAAAACAGATAGTTCCATTAATTAAAACTCAGAAACAGCCCTTTTACACCTTTATTGTAACATTGACAAGCCATATGCCCTTTAATATTGATGAAAAATATAGGGGTTTAAATTTAAACAAAGAACTTAACGAATCATATTTAGGTGGGTATTTTGAAAGTATTCATTATACTGATAAGTGTTTAGGAATGTTTATAGATGAACTTGATAAGCAAGGGATATTAGAAAATACGGTAATTGTAATATCAGGTGATCACGAGGGGGTTCATAAGTATTATCAAAATAGTATAGAAAATCTAAGCCAAAAAGAGGATTGGTGGCTTGTTAATAATAAAGAGATACCTCTCATAGTGTACCATAAAGGAATTGAGCAAAAGACAATTGATACAATTGGTGGACAAGTTGACCTTTTACCAACAATCTGTTATCTGCTTGGAATAGAAAGCAGAGAATATCAAGATACTGCAATGGGTAGAGTTTTGCTTAACACTAATTTAAATTTTACAGTATTAGATGATGGAAGGGTTATTGGAGAAGTCGATGAAGAAATAAAGAGGCACGCACTAAAGGGTATTGAAATTTCAGATAAAATCATAAGCTCAAATTATTTTAAACAAAGATAAGGGCAAAGTCCTTATCAGATTGTTGACAAACCCATTTGTCAGCTAAAGTATGAAAAAGCCCCATGAAAGGATTTCAATAGGTTCTTTCATGAGTTTAGCAAATCTTGCTTTTCAACTTTAAAAAAGTCCGTAATTCGGCACAGGACGTGCCGAGCCGAGCAGTCATCAGGACGATGACATTGCGAGGGTAGGACTTTTTTAAACAAAGAAAAGCTTAGATTTGCTTAACGAAATGAACCGATGCCTAATAAATCCTTCATGGGGCTAATCAATATATAACTTTTTCAACAGCCTGTAAGGGCAAAGTCCTTATCTTTTATAATAACGTAATTCCTAATTCGCTACACTTTTTTACTACGTCTTCTGGCCAAACAGATGATTGAACTTCTCCAATATGAGCCTTTCTTAAGAAGAACATACATATTCTTGATTGACCAATTCCTCCACCCACTGTAAATGGAAGCTCTTCTTGTAAAATCATTTTGTGGAATGGCATCTCTAATCTTTCACTGCAATTACACTTTTCAACTTGATAAAGTAGAGCATCCTTATCTACTCTAATTCCCATAGAAGACAATTCAAAGGCACAGTCTAAAACTGGGTAGTAGAATATTATATCACCATTTAGTTTCCAATCATCATAATCAGGAGAGCGTCCGTCGTGTTTTATACCTGATTTTAAATAATCTCCTATCTGCATTAAGAAAATTGCCCCATACTTTTTACAGGCTTCATATTCCCTGTCCTTTGGTGAAAGTTCTTTATACATATCTTCAAGTTCCTGTGTTGTAATAAATGTTATTTCTTCAGGTAGAATAGGTGTAATATGGGGATACAAGCTGTAAACATAAAGTTCAGTTTGCTTAAACACACTATAAATATCTTTAACTATTTGTTTTAATGTTTGAGTGTTTCTTTGTTCCTTTAGAATTATTTTTTCCCAGTCCCACTGGTCAACATATATTGAATGAAGTGCATCAAGTTCCTCATCGCGTCTTATTGCATTCATATCAGTGTAGAGGCCTTCTCCAGGTTTGAATCCATATCTTTTTAGTGCATACCTTTTCCACTTTGCAAGGGACTGAACAACTTCAAGTGTTTCTTCTTTTATATCGTAGGCATCAAAGGATACTGTTCTTTCAACTCCGTTTAAATAGTCATTTAAGCCTGTTGACTTTTGAACAAATAGTGGAGCAGAAACTCTTGTTAAGTTAAGCTTTTGAGATAAAGCAGATTCAAAGTAGTCCTTTAATCTTTTTATTGCAATTTCAGTTTCCTTTAAATCAAGTGTAGGTTTATAATCATAGCATACCTTCCATTCCATAATAGTTCCTCCTTAATAAAATTTATTTATATGTATGTAGCGCTACAAAATTACAAAATAAAAAACCCTTCATCCCTATAATGGGACGAAAGGTTAACTTCCGCGGTACCACCCAAATTGGTATAAAACCCACTTTCAGTACGGAGAAAAACTCGATACTGTACTCCTTTTAACGGTAGAGTAATCCGCCCAAGTCTACTCTCATTTAAATGATTTCGGTTGGGAGCTTAGGGATGTTCTTCAATATAGGCATCGTACTGGTCTTCCACCGTCACCAGCTCGCTTTAACTACTTCCTATATCTACTCTTCCCCTCATCGCTTTTTAATAATTATAAAATGAAATTTAAAATATGTCAACATTCAATTGTTATAAAATTTAATATATTATATTTTGTTTCATATTTTGTATATTGATTATATTATTAAATTTTACAATAAAAATATGATATAATTAGTTTTGTTAATTTAAATATTTAATTTTGGGGTGTTTGGGACTATGCAAAATGAATTGATTTTTAAAACTGTTTTACATAGAGAAATATTAAAATTTGAAGAACAAATAATAGATTCATTAAATAAAAATAAAAATGTAATTATTAATGGAAAAAGAGGATATGGAAAAACTTTTATATTAAAGAGAATTACGGAGAGACTAAAAAGTAATAAAACTTATTCTATTTATTTAAATTCTGAAGAAGAAAATATATGGTCAAACTTTTTATCTCAGTTATTGAATATTTATATGTTATCTAAGAATTACACAGTATTTAATAAAGAAATTTTAGAATTGTCATTAATAAATATTAATAAACAATGTGAAGAGGAACTATATAAATCATTTTATTATATAAGGCAAATAATAAAAGATATTACAGTATATACGAAATTAGTTGTTCTGGTAGATAATATACAATATCAAAAAGAAAATTTTTTAGACTTAATCTCTTTTTTATTAAAAGAAAAATTGTTTGATGGATTTAATTTGGTTGTAGCATATTCTGAAGATCTGGATGACAATTTTACAAGTTTTATTGAAAAAATTAAAAAGGCAGATTTTATTGAATATAGTTTAAAGAAAATAAATACAAAGCTAATAAAAGATATTTATTATGAAATATTTAATAATTATGATGAAATTAAAGTAAAAAAAATCGTTGAAATAACAGATGGAAATCCTCTTTTAGTATTACAATATTTAAATTACGAAAAAAATAATAGCGAAAAGACGTATTTTGATGAACTTTGGCCAATAAAAACTTTTAATGAATTGGAAGAAAAAGAAAAAAATATAATTGAGCTTATTTGTTTTTTTAAAAATGGTGTTAATTCATTTATTTTAACTGAACTAACAGGATACCCATTAACGAAAGTAGAACAAATAATAAAAAAGGTATATCTGTTAGGGTTGATTAGTTATAGTATTACAGATATAGGATTAATATATAAAGTACCCTATATGGTATTTAAAGACTTTATATTAGAAAAAATGGATAATGAATATAAGGGCAAAATAAGAACAAAAATTATCAACTTACTAAATACAGATCAAACATATTTTTTTGTATTTAATGATGAGGTTTTATTTCAAATAAACCAGATTAATGATATTAAACTAAAATTAGAATATTTAAATAAACTTCAGAGGTTTTATTTAAAACAGAAAAAATGGAATGCACTTATAGAAATAAAGTCTGAATTAATGAAATTACATTCATATGAAGATGGGTTAAAAATTTATGAGTCAATATCAGGAATATATGAATTAGTTGGTGAAACTAATAGAGTAATTGAAATTTATGATAATTTGTTAAATCAATATAAAAACAACAGCTATAAAACATTAGATATTCTGATTAAAAAAGCAAAAGTATTTGTAAGGACTAATAATGTTAAGGATTTTAAAACAATATTACAAAAAATAAAAGAATATAAAATAGAAGACATTAACAATAAAAAACTTAAGGATAGTGTAAGGATACTTAATACATATAATGCTCTATTTGATGGAGAATTAGAGACTGCAAAATATATTTGTAATAATATATTAAAAGATAAAAAAACAGCATTGATTTTAAAAGGTGAAGCTTATCAAATTTTAGCAGTAGTTGATAAATTTACTGGAAATCCTAAGGGAGCGATAAGAAATTTTTTAAAGGCATATAAACTATTTACAAAGTGTGGATATGTGAGAGGTATTGTGCATTCACTAAATAATTGTGGCACAATATGGGTTGATGATTTAAAGAATTTTGAAATGGGATTAAAATATTTAAAAAGGTCTTTAGAAGTTGCAAGGAGAAATAACGTTACATCCTTAGAAATTATGCCTATATGTAATATGGCATTTATATCATTTTATAAATTTAACTTTGATGAATGTAAAAAATATTGTATAGAAGCTATAAGATACATAAATAGAGTTAATAATTTAGCTATAAAAAATATACTTTTAGGATGTCTTTCTTTTATAGAATTATGGAATGGAAATTTTAAAAAAGCAATGAAATATATTCAAGAACAAAAGGAATTGATAGATAAGGTACATAATAGTTATTTATGGGCCTATAATTTATCAATGGCTTTGTTTAACTTATTAATAAATAATGAAGTAGAGTTTAATAATTATTTAAATAAGATAAGGCTGAATGAGGATAAGCTGCCTATAAATGAAGAGATAGAGTTGTTATTTAATATAAATAATCCCCAATACTTTATTGATAATATAGACAATATTAATCCAAGTTTAAAATTAGATATATGTTTACAGTTATGTGAAAAAGGTTTTGATAGCTATGCAATGACAATATATAAAGGCGTAAAATTAGATGAAGAATGTAATATAGATTCAATAGCAAAAGACTATATAGTAAGATATTTTTTAGGATATCCTTTAAATTTAGAAACCATAGAATCAATTATAGGAAGTGTAAAAAATAAGCACATACTATGGAAGCTGTATTGCATAAAATCAATATTAAACAATAATAAAAATAATAAATTTTCAGCTATAAATGATATAATGCAAGCAGCAAATATAATAAATAATATTTTTTATGCAGTAGATTTTTCGTACAAAAATAATTATATAAAAATATATGAATTATATTTAAAAGAACTTGAAAGAGAAAATCTAATAGAATATTTTAATTTTGTATTAAGTGAAGATAATAAACATAGTAGAATAAATGATGATATTATAAAGAAATATTGGATAGATGAAACCAAAAATAAAGGAAAAGTAATATTTGAAGATATAATTCAAGTTGTCAAAGAGTTTTCAGGTGATTGTGTCAAAAACTTAGAATTAATAACAAATTTTATACAATGTATGACTATGTCTCAAGAAGTATATATAGTAGATACTTCAAATAATGTAATAGTAAGTACAAATAATAAATTGAAAAATAGGCAAATAGTAAAAGATTTAAAAGAAGGTATTTATAAATCATATAAATATAATATAAATAAAAAGGTAACGAAAATGATAATTGAAATAAAAAATCAAGAATTTAATGAAGCTTTTTTGGTAGTTGAAAGCGATAAATTTTACAATAATATAAATGTAGATTCGTTTAATCAATGTAAAATGTTGACTAATTTATTGATATATAATATACATCAATTTAACATCAATCAGAATTTTTATATTGATAAGTTAACTGGTGCATATAATAGAAAATATATGGATAAGGTTTTTGAGGAGTTGGATAATTTCAAGAATTATAGTATAGCAATGTTTGATATGGATAATTTTAAATATATAAATGATAAATATGGTCATTTATTAGGGGACAAGGTTTTACAGGAGTTTTCTAAGGTGATATTAACAACTAAAAAAAGAGATTATTTACTCTTTAGATATGGTGGAGAAGAGTTTTTATTATTTATGCCAGATACATCAAAGGAAGAAGCATTAGTTTTTTGTGAAGAAGTAAGAAAAATTATAGAAAATAAGGCTATAGAGGGCGTAGACTTTAAACTTACAGTAAGTTCGGGAATATATTTTTGTAACAATACTAAGGAAAAAATAAATTCAGCAATTGAAAAAGCAGATATGGCTCTTTATTTATCAAAAAATACAGGTAAAAATAAATGTACAGCTTGGGATGCAGAAAATAATATAAAAGTAAATAATGAAAAATCTATTTCAACTGGAAATATATTAAAGGATATAAATTATTTAAATGGTATGTATAAATTAATAAATATAGTTAAAATGAGATTAAATAAAGAACAAAAGGTTGAATTATATAAAAACATTATTAAGGAAATTACATCAGCAACATATGTAGACATATTTATACCTTCAACTAAAATTATTGAAGATAATTTATTCGAATATACTCTATTAAAGATGATAGAAGATAAGAGTCTAAAGGTATTTGTTGAAACTATAAAAAATAATAATTCATTTTTCATTAAAGAAAATGTACTTGTTCCTATAATAAAAAATGAAAAGATTGAATATGTTTTACATATTGTATTTGATAACCAAAACTTGCTTCTGACACAACAGGATTATAATATGCTTTCAACTATTGCTCAAATATACTTGCTTATGGTATAATCAAGTGTTGTTAAAACTTTTATACAAAGGAGCGTTAGGTATGAGCTTATATAAAAAGTGGGAAGAGCTTGCAGATTCAAAGGTTAATGCACCAGACTATGAAGAGTTTTGGACAGATTATCTAAAGAAGGAACAATTAATCTACAAGGACATATTAGAAAATAAGAAAAACATTATTGAAGGAAAGTTAAAGGACCTTGCTAATCAATATGGTGTTGATGAACTTACATTTGCTGCATTTGTATCAGGTATTAATACAAGCTTAGTAAATCCAGTAGATGAAGAAAAATTAGAAGAAGATACAGAACTTAAGCTTGAAATAGATTTTGAAAAGCTATACTACAATATGCTTGATGCAAAGGCAAATTGGTTGTATGAACTTCCAGAATGGGATGGCATTTTAACAGTTGAAAGAAGAAAAGAGATAAGAAAAGAATACAACAAGTCAAAGATAGTTGTAAATGAAAATAAGGTTGGTAGAAACGATCCTTGTCCTTGTGGTTCAGGTAAGAAATATAAGAAGTGTTGTGGAAAATAAGGTGCAGATGCACCTTATTTTTTTACTATATTATTTTTAAAAATGAATAATATTTTAAAGAACGATATAATATATTGTATTTATATAATAACTGAATTATTATATAATTAAATAATAAATATTTTTTTCTTATTATTTGTAGTAGACTAAAAATATAAACGATAGCTTGCTATTGTATTTTATTATATAGAAATTTGTATATTTAAAAAATTTTAGTTTAAATTTTCTTTTAAATTTACCATTTTAAAAATAATATGATAAAATATTATTAGTTTTTCAAGAAATTTATATAATTTAAAAGTAAAAATATAAGTTAGCGTAAATATAATAAATTATTTGAGTTCACCAATTAAGGTGAATTTTATTATTGACATAAAATTAAATTTACAAATACAACTTATAATTTTAGTAATCAAATTAAAAAACAATAGTATAATATTAATATTTAAATTGTTATAGAAGGAAGGTCTTAGTATGATGAAGGTTTTGCGATGTGGTATAGATGTAGGTTCCACCACAGTAAAACTTGTTTTGCTTGGGAAAAATGGAGAGATACTCTTTAAAAGATACCAAAGACATTATTCTGATATTAAAGGAACTCTTAGGGCTTTATTGAAGGAGCTTTTAGATGAATTTGGAGATTTAGATTTTAAGGTTAAGGTTACAGGTTCGGGTGGACTTTCAATTTCAAAGTGGACAAATATACCCTTTGAGCAGGAAGTTGTAGCTTTAACCTACGCGGTAGAAAAATTAATAAGAGAAGTTGATGTTGCTATAGAACTTGGTGGAGAGGATGCTAAAATTACATATTTTAAAAATGGAATAGAGCAGAGAATGAATGGAACCTGTGCAGGAGGTACAGGTGCATTTATAGACCAAATGGCAGGTTTGCTTAATACAGATGCAGATGGATTAAATGAACTTGCAAAGGATTATGAGATAATATATCCAATTGCCTCAAGATGTGGTGTTTTTGCTAAAACAGATGTACAACCTCTATTAAATGAGGGAGCAAGAAAAGAGGATATAGCTGCATCTATTTTTCAGGCAGTAGTAAACCAAACTATAAGTGGACTTGCTTGTGGTAGACCTATAAAGGGTAAAGTTGCATTTTTAGGAGGGCCTTTATACTTTTTATCAGAGCTTAGAAGAAGGTTTATAGAAACTCTTGACCTAAAAGAAGAGGATGTTTATATACCACAAAATTCACAAGTATTTGTAGCAATAGGAGCAGCACTTTTAAGTAGCAACAGCAATTTGTACAAATTAAGTGAAATTATAAATAAATTAGATGAAGCAGCAAATATAATAGAAGTTGATGAAGATGTATTAGAACCTTTATTTAAGGATGAAGATGAGTATATAGAATTTAAAAATAGACACCAGAAAAACAAGGTTAAAAGAAGAGACTTAGAAACCTATGAAGGCGAATGTTTCTTAGGAATAGATGCAGGTTCAACTACAACAAAGGTAGCATTAATAGATAAAGATGGAAACCTTCTATATTCTTTTTATTCCAGTAATCAAGGAAGTCCATTAAACTCTATAATAGAAGCTCTAAAGGATCTATATAGGAACTTAAACGATAAAACATATATTGCAAAATCTGCAGTTACAGGTTATGGAGAACAGCTATTAAAAAATGCATTAAATATAGATATAGGTGAAGTTGAAACTGTTGCACATTTTAGAGCAGCAGACTATTTCTTAGATGGAGTGGACTTTATATTAGATATAGGCGGACAGGATATGAAATGTCTGACTGTAAAGGATGGAATAATTGAAAATATTATGTTAAATGAAGCCTGCTCATCTGGATGTGGATCTTTTATTGAGGGATTTGCAAAGTCTCTTGGGATGTCAATAGAGGATTTTGCAAAGTCAGCACTTTTTGCAAAACATCCTGTAGACTTAGGAAGTAGATGTACAGTTTTTATGAATTCAAAGGTAAAGCAGGCACAAAAGGAAGGTGCAACTGTTGAGGATATTTCAGCAGGACTTTCATACTCTGTTATAAAAAACGCTCTTTTTAAGGTTATTAAACTTAAGGATTCAAAGGATATTGGAAGCAAGGTTGTAGTGCAGGGCGGTACCTTCTACAACGATGCAGTTTTAAGGGCTTTTGAAAAAATAACAGGGCTTAATGTTGTAAGACCTGATATATCAGGAATAATGGGTGCCTTTGGAGCTGCACTTATAGCAAAGGATAATTACACAGATGGAGAAAAATCAAAAATATTAAAGTTAGAGGAGATAAATAGTTTAACATATTCAAATGAAATAAAAAGGTGTAAACTATGTACAAACAATTGTCTTCTTACTATTACAAGAATAAATGATAAAAGTGTTGTAACGGGTAATAGATGTGAAAGAGGAGCAGGAATAGAAAATACAAGGGAGAAGCTACCAAATCTTTATGAATATAAATATAACAAACTATTTAGCTATAAACCTTTAGATGATAACCAAGCTATAAGAGGAAGTGTTGGAATACCAAGAGTACTTAATATGTATGAAGATTATCCCTTCTGGTTTATCTTCTTTACTGAGCTTAAATTTAAAGTTGTATTATCAGATACATCAACAAGAAGGTTATATGAACTTGGAATGGATACAATTCCTTCAGATACAGTATGTTATCCTGCAAAGATTGTGCACGGGCATATTGTAAACTTAATAAATAAGGGAGCAAACTTTATTTTCTATCCAGCATTGCCCTATGAAAAGATAGAATTTAGTGATGCCCACAACCACTATAACTGTCCAGTTGTAACATCCTATAGTGAAGTAATTAAAAACAATATGGATATTTTAAATGAAAGGGGAATAAAGTTTTTAAATCCATTCCTACCCTTTGATGATAAGGAAAAACTAAAGAGTAGATTGGCGGAAGAACTTTCTGATTTTAATATACCGTTTGAAGAAATTAATAGGGCAGTAGATAAGGCAGATAAGGAATTGAGTAGATTTAAAGAGGATATAAGAAGAAAGGGACAGGAAGTATTAGAATATATTGAAAAGAATAATAATAAGGGTATTGTACTTGCGGGACGCCCATATCATTTAGATAAAGAAATAAATCACGGAATAGATAGACTTATAGTATCACAGGGCTTTTGTGTTTTAACAGAGGATAGTATTGCTCATCTTGGTAAATTAGATGAACCTTTAAGGGTTGTAGACCAATGGGCATATCATTCAAGACTCTATAGGGCTGCAAGTTTTGTGGCAAAAAGTAAAAATTTAGAGCTTGTTCAACTTACATCCTTTGGATGTGGGCTTGATGCTATAACTTCTGACCAAGTTAAAGAACTACTTGAAGCCTATGGTAAGATTTATACTTTAATTAAGATAGATGAAATAAATAACTTAGGGGCAGTAAAAATTAGAATTAGGTCACTTAAAGCTGCAGTTGAAGAAAGAGATAGGTTAAACTTTGTTCCAAAGAGAATAAAGACATACAGTGAAAAGGTTACTTTTACAAAGGATATGAAGAAAAAACATACAATACTTGCACCGCAGATGGCACCAATTCATTTTGAATTAGTACAGGAGGCCTTTAGATGGGCAGGATATAACCTTGAGGTTCTTCCATCAGTTGATAAAAATGCAATAGATGAGGGACTAAAGTATGTAAATAATGATGCTTGCTATCCTTCAATTATTGTAGTTGGACAACTTATGAGTGCACTAAAGTCAGGTAAGTATGACCTTAACAATACTTCTGTTATAATATCTCAAACAGGGGGAGGATGTAGAGCCACAAACTATATAGGATTTTTAAGAAAGGCACTTTCAGATGCAGGACTCTCACACATTCCTGTAATATCACTAAATGCCGTTGGACTTGAAAAAAATCCAGGTTTTAAGGTAACACTTCCAATGCTTCATAGAGGAGTTATGGCACTACTCCTTGGAGACTTAATTATGAGGCTTTTATATAGAACAAGACCATATGAAAAGGAAAAGGGAAGCTGTGACAGGCTTTATGAAAAATGGATTAATAGATGTAAAAGAGTAGTGAGAAGTGGAAGCGTTTTTGAGTATAAGAAGGTTGTAACTGATATGATTGCAGACTTTGAAGCTGTAGAGATAGAAGAAACAAGAAAGCCAAGAGTTGGTGTAGTAGGTGAAATACTTGTTAAGTTCCATCCAACAGCAAATAACGATATTGTAAAGCTAATAGAAGAAGAGGGAGGAGAAGCTGTAGTTCCTGACCTTGTTGATTTCTTCTTGTATAGTGCCTACGATGCAGAATATAAGCATAAGTATTTATCGGGTAGCAAAAAGGCAAAGATTTTAGGAAATGCAACTATAAAAGTAGTTGAGATGTATAGAAATGTGATAAGAAGGGCTCTTGAGAATTCATCAAGATTTGAGGTACCAACAACTATTTACCATTTAGCTGAAAAGGCAAAGGAAATAATAGATTTAGGAAATCAAACAGGAGAAGGATGGCTTCTAACGGCAGAGATGATTGAGCTAATTGAAATGGGAGTGCCAAACATTGCGTGTCTTCAACCCTTTGCTTGTCTTCCAAACCACGTAACAGGAAAGGGAGTTGCAAAGGCATTAAGGGAAAGATATAAGGATGTAAATATAGTTGCAATAGATTATGATCCAGGGGCAAGTGAAGTAAATCAAGTAAACAGGCTTAAACTTATGATGTCTGTAGCCCATAGGAGGGTATTAGAATCAGCTCAAAAATATATGGACAGCAACATACTACAAGAGGCAAGCGTAGCAGAGGAGAACTAAACGGTCAAAAATAATAGTCCATAAGGGAGTATGTAAGAGCCAGTTGGGATAAAATTAAATCAACTGGCTCTTATAATCATACTATTATTCTGAATTTTACTTGCCCTTGATGGTGCATAATATGATATGTTTGGTCAATTGGAAAGTGTAATTACAGATATTTCTGGTGGATTGAATAGCCTAATTTTAAAATCACCATACCCCAATCCTCTATTTACAATCAATATTTTACCATTGACTTGATATTTGCCAGAATCATATTTAGGGAAAAAACTTCTCTCAGGAGAGAGTAATCCACCAACAAAGGGTATTCTAATCATACCACCATGAATATGCCCACATAAAATTAAATCTGCACCCCAATTGGAATAGGTATCAGCATATAGGGGATTATGAGTTAGCAAGATGTTATATGAATTAGTATCCAAATCCCCTAAAATAGCTTTTATCTGTTTTTCACCAAAAAATAAATCCTTTGTAGTTTGCATATTTAAATCTTTATAATATCTAAGATGAAACCATAATCCATATATATTAATACTATCATTGCCTTTTTTAATTGTAACTTTTTCATTATCAAGCACTTTTATTCCAAATTCATTAAGTTTATCTTTCAATATTTTTCTTTGTTCATAATTTAAGTTTTGTTCGTGGTTACCAAAGATATAATATGTATCAAAGTTTTTGCTAATATGATTTGCTAAATTGAAGAAGACTTCATAATTAGTATCTTTTTTATTAATCATATCACCCGTCATTACAATAATATCAGGATTTTCACTATTAATCTTTTCAATAATTTTACTATTGTTATTTCCAAACTCTCTACTGTGTAAATCTGATAATTGAAGTATTTTAAAGCCCTTCATTGAAGCTGGAATTTTATTTGATTTTACTGTATAGTATGATACTTGAATTGAATTATTATCAAAATATATCTTTATAAAAATAATTATTATTAGTAAAGTTACAGCAATAAGGATGTTTTTTTGTTTAACCTTCATTTTTATTACCTCACTTATTTACTAAATTTTGCCTTACTGTATTATTACCATTATTATACATTAAAATAATTAATAATAATATACTTTTTCTAACATTGATTGGTAGTGAAACAATTAAAACAAACAATAATGAAAAAAAGAGGTAATTAATAAATAGTTATAAATTTCTAAAAATTGCAAAGTACATACTCTTTTATTTTGTTTAAATTATTTTAAAAACTCATACAAATTGCCACTACTTAAGCGTTTAATTTTGTTGTAGAATTATAGAGAAGGGAGTGATTTATTTGTTAGGAAAGGTGAAGGAATATGTAAGGAGAGAGAATAAGTTTATATTTAGTTTCGAAAATGGAGAGGGTATCATAGATGTAATAAGTGATACAATTATAAACGTTTTTGTTCCAATGAAATATAAGGAACATAATTCAAAGGCTATTGAGAATTTGAAAATAAAGGAAGCAAACATATTAGAAAAAAGATATGAAGATAGAGTAGAGATAGAAACTAATGATGTTATTGTTGTAGTGTATGACAACTTTAGGGTAGATTTTTATGATAAACAGAAAAATCCATTATGTTTAGATTATGATGGTGAGAGATGCCCATTTATAAGACGTGGAAATACTTCAATTGCAGAAGGTGAAGGAATAAGTACACAGACAGATTTTAAACCTCATAAAATAGAAGTTATAAAAAAGATGCTTGGGGATGAATATTTTTATGGATTTGGAGAAAAAACAGGACATCTTAACAAAAGAGGATATTATTACGAGATGTGGAATACAGATGATCCAAAACCCCACGTTGAAAACTATACAACACTATATAAATCTATTCCTTTCTTTATTACACTGAGAGAAAATAAGGCCTTTGGTATATTCTTTGACAACACCTTTAAAACATATTTTGATATGGGAAAGGAAAACAGTAGTTACTACTATTTTGGTGCCGATGATGGTAATTTGGATTATTATTTTATCTATGGCCCAAAGGTAGTTGATGTTATTGATGCATATACATATTTAACAGGGAGAACACCACTTCCTCAAATGTGGACACTTGGCTATCAGCAGTGTAGATGGAGTTATGCTCCTGAGAGTAGGGTTTTAGAGATTGCAGAAAACTTTAGAAAAAGGGATATCCCCTGTGATGTAATATATCTTGATATAGATTATATGGATGGATACAGGGTGTTTACTTGGGATAAGGAGAAATTTAAAGATCCAAAGGCCTTTACAGACAGGCTAAAGGATATGGGCTTTAAGGTTGTAACAATTATCGACCCAGGTGTTAAAAAGGATAAGGGATACTATGTTTATGATGAAGGAATAGAAAATGGATATTTTGCAACGGATAAGGATGGTATTCCTTATATAAATGAGGTTTGGCCAGGAGAATCTTTATATCCTGATTTTTCTGATGAAAGGGTTAGAAGATGGTGGTCGGAAAAGCAAAGGGTTATGGTAGATAGTGGTGTAGCTGGTATTTGGAATGATATGAACGAACCAGCATCCTTTAGAGGACCACTTCCAGATGATGTTCAATTTAAAAACGATGGATATCCAACAGACCATAGGGAGATTCACAATGTATATGGACATCTTATGTCAAAGGCTACCTATGAGGGGTTAAAGAGATATACGAATAAAAGACCTTTTGTTATAACAAGGGCGTGCTTTGCAGGAACACAAAAATATTCAACAGTTTGGACAGGAGATAACCATAGTTTCTTTGAACATTTAAGAATGGCTGTTCCTATGCTTTTAAATTTAGGATTATCAGGTTTTGCCTTCTGCGGAACAGATGTGGGAGGATTCCAGTTTGATTGTACTCCAGAGCTTTTATCAAGATGGGTACAACTTGGATGCTTTACTCCACTATTTAGAAACCACTCCTGTATACACACAAGAGACCAAGAACCTTGGGCCTTTGATGAAAAGACAGAGGAGATAAATAGAAAGTATATAAAGCTAAGATACAAGCTTCTGCCATACTTATATGATTTATTCTACCAAGCAGAAGAAAAAGGACTTCCAATAATGAGGCCTCTATTTATGCATTATATGGAGGATAAGAATACCTACGAATTAAATGATGAATTTTTATTTGGTGAAAATATTTTAGTTGCACCAATACTAGAGCAGGGAAAAACCTTTAGAGCAGTATATCTACCACAGGGTGTATGGTATGACTATTGGACAGGAGAAGTATTAGAAGGAAATAGGGTAGTTCTAAAGGATGCCCCAATTGATATCTGTCCTATATATATAAAAGAAGGTAGTATTATACCAACATATAAAGAGATGAATTATGTAGGAGAAAAGGAATTGGATGAAGTAGAATTTGAAGTTTATAAGGGTAATGGAAGCTATCTTCACTATGAAGATGATAGAGAGACCTTTAATTATAGGGAAGGAGAATATAATCTTTACAAATTAGTACAAACTGAACAAGAGGACTTTGTAAATATAAGTTTTAGTGTTGAACAGAAAGGATATGATAAGGGCTATAAAAAGGCAAAGATTAGATTAAAGAACATAAAGGCAGAAAAGGTTACAGCAAATGATGTTGAAATTGAATGGGAAGTTAATGGAAAAGATACAGTAGTTTCTTTAGAGATTAAAGATTGCCAAATAAAATTCTATATATAGGAAATTAGCCGGCTTAATGCCGGCTTATACCATTTTTTATAAATCTATATTAAAGGGGGAACTATTATGGGGGGAAATTTGAGCTTCACTTTACGTATCTAATAATACACATTCAATATTAAGATGTTGTTGATAAATTGTAAACATAATGTAAATAATAATGTCAAAATATTTTTACAGAGGTTTACAATTTGTTTAAGTTATTTTAACTAATAAACAATAAACCTTTTAATAAATTTATGATATATTATTTATTGTTATTATTACATTAAGGAAAGGTGATAGTGTGAATATTAAGGAAGTTATGGATATAGCAAGCTTTTCAGGGGAGATACTTTTATCAAGTGGTGCAGAGATATATAGGGTTGAGGATACTATAACAAGAATTTGTAATACCTATGGAGTCCATTGTGAGTGCTTTGTTATGCCAACAGGATTTTCTTTAACAGTACGAAACAAAAATGGAGATGTCTTAAGTAATGTAAAAAGAATAAGGCAAAGAAGCGTTGATCTTCATAGGGTTGAGATGGTAAACACCTTTTCAAGAAGGCTTTTAAATGAGAGGGCCTCCTACAAAGAGGCAATGGAGGAGTTAAATAGAATAAAAAATATGCCCTATTTTAGTTATAATCTTCAGATTATATCATCGGGCTTTGTTGCCTTTGGCTTTGCTAAACTATTTGGAGGTAGCTTTTTAGATTCATTAGTTGCTTTTGTAATAAGTATGTTTATTTTTTATATAAAAGATAACATTCAAAAGTACGGATTCTTTCAATTTTTAGAGTTTTTTCTGTCAGGCCTTATGGCAGGAGTATTATCAATAGTAGTTGCTAAGTTAATTCACTATATAAATGTAGACAAAGTAATAATAGGTGCTATAATGACGCTTGTTCCTGGTGTTGCCATTACAAATGGTATAAAGGATGCCCTATATGGTGACTTTATATCAAGTTTTGCAAGGTTAATTGAAGCATCCTTTATAGCAATAGCGATAGGTCTTGGTGTTGGTGTTTCATTAATACTACAATTAAGTTGGGTGTGAGGTAATATGATGGATTTTGTTTTAGCATTTGTAGGAAGTTTTGCAGGTGCAATACTTTTTAACATTGAACGAAAAAATTTAGTATGGGCTGGTTTATGTGGAGGAATTTCTTGGGTTGTATTTAAGGTATTATTTATACAGACAGATAGAGTAGTTTTTTCTACCTTTCTTGCAGCTTTTGTCTGTGGAATATATAGTGAGGCAATGGCAAGGAAGCGTAAAACTCCAGCCTTTGTATTTTCAATTCCAGGGATTTATCCACTTGTTCCAGGTATTACTGCCTATACTACTGTTAGAGCAATAGTAGAAGGAAGACTAATATTTGCTGCAAATAAGGGAATAGAAACAATAGGAACAGCAGGTGCAATTGCCTTTGGGATAATGCTGGCATCTACTGTATTTCAATTTGTATACAAAGTTAATGAAAAGTATAGAAAAAAGCCTAAGGTTACTTCTTAGGCTTTTTTTTACATTCACTACATATTCCATAAAGTTCAACCTTATGGTCTAAAAGCTCAAAGTCCTCATCATCTATATTTGATTTAAACATTTCGAGGGGACAAAAGTCTATAGCCTTTGTTTTGCCACATTGTGTACATATAATATGGTGGTGGTGATTGTCTAAATCAATTATTTCATAAAAGCAGGTGCTATTTGCATCCATATTTGTTTTATGTACTAATTCAAGTTCTTCAAGAATTTCTAAATTTCTATATACTGTTGAAAAATTTGTTTGAGGGCATTTAATTTTAGATAAAGTTAGTATGTCTTCAGCAGATAAAAACTTACCAATGTTTTCGCATAAAACCTCTAATATAGCTCTTCTTTGGTTTGTCATTTTATATCCATTTGACTTTAATATCTCTTCAAGTTGTACTGCATTCATATTAACACACTCCATATTATTTTTCTGGTGGGAATATAAAGGAATTCACTAAAAATGCAACGACAATTCCGATAAGTGTTTCAAAAAGTCTTTTGTAGCTGTATATAAGGGCGTGTTTATTATCCTTTACATTTAACATAATTGCTAAAAAAACAATTCCTGCCATTGATATTGCATCATTCCACTCAAGCCTATTACAAATGCATATAAGAACAATTATACCTAAAGCAGAAAATATTGCATTTGTTGGAAATATAGAAGCAAATATAAAACCAAGAAGTGCCCCAACTACTGTGCCTAAAAGTCTATTTTTACCTGTTATAAATGTTTTTTCTAAAGTGGTTTGCATACAAACAAGTGCTGCTATAGCAGCATAAAATGGATAATCAAGCCAAACAAAATTTGAAATTAAAATTGATAAAAACACCGAAAGTGCAGTTTTTATGTTCCTAAGACCAATATTCATTTCATCACCTTTACAATTTTGTTTATTAAGATTATTATAATCAAAGACGAAATAATTTTCAAATATAGGTGGTGAAACAAATGAAGATGTGGGGAGATAAGAGATACTATTCCCTTAATTATTTCTTAAGACAGAAGTTTGGAGAGAAGGTTTTTAAGATATCCCTTGACGCTGGATTTTCTTGTCCAAATAGAGATGGCAAGATCTCAAGTGGAGGATGTATATTCTGTAGTGCAAGAGGTTCTGGAGATTTTGCAGGTTGTGGAGATGATTTAGTTAAACAATTTAATGATATAAAAGAAATAATGAATAAGAAGTGGAAGGAAGGTAAATACATTCCTTATTTCCAAGCCTATACAAATACCTATGCACCAGTTGATGTATTAAGAGAAAAGTATTATAGCGTATTAAATTTAGATGGTGTTGTAGGACTTGCAATAGCAACAAGACCAGATTGCCTACCTGATGATGTTTTAGATTTATTGAGTGAAATAAATCAAAAAAAATATATTTGGGTAGAACTTGGACTTCAAACTATACACGATGATACAGCAAAGCTAATAAATAGAGGATATAACCTTGAGACGTATATTGATGCAGTAGAAAAATTAAAAAAGAGAAATATAGATGTAGTAACCCACGTAATACTTGGATTGCCTAAAGAAGATAGAAAGAGAATGCTTGAAACTGTTGAATTTGTTGCAAAGACAAATACACAGGGAATAAAGCTTCATCTTTTACATCTAATGAAGGGAACAAAAATGGTGGAACTTTATCAAAGAGGGGAATTGAAATTTTTAGAGATGGATGAGTATGTAGATTTAGTTGTTGATTGTATAGAGAGACTTCCTGAAAATATGGTGGTTCATAGAATGACAGGGGATAGCCCGAGGGAACTTTTAATTGGTCCAATGTGGAGCTTGAAAAAATGGGAAGTTCTAAATGCAATAGACAGAAGGTTTATAGAGAGAGACACTTGGCAGGGAAGACTTGTGTAAATGCTACTTAGGTGAAATGTGACATTATACATTATGTTGTAAAGAACATTTCACCTTTTTATTTTAACGTTACAAATTCTTTAACAAAATTTACTTGAAATGAGCTTTTATTTAGTAGAAAATAGTAAATATATAAAAATAAATACATAAATAGAAAAAATAAAAATATATATGTTTTAGAAAATGAAAAAGGAGTGAAGTTATGTACAAAAAGCTTTATAGGTCAAGGACGGAGAGGATGATAGCAGGAGTTTGTGGTGGAATTGCCAAGTATTTTGAAATTGACCCTACATTAGTTAGATTAGCGTGGGTTTTTGCTACATTTCTTGGAGGTTCAGGTATTTTAGCATATTTAATATGTGCAATAGTAATTCCACTTGAACCGATTGAATGATATTATATGTTAGGGGGATTTTTATGTTTAAGAAAAGTTTAAAGCTTATTTTTACAGAACCACTTATGGTGCTTCCTCTATTTATATGCAATTTTTTAGGGAATGCAAGAATACCAGTGAAAAATCAAATTGGTTTTGGATATGGATTTGATATAAATAGTATAATTAGAGCCTATTCAAGACAAATTATGGTTGCACTGCTACTGATGGTTGTATTATTATTTATATCACCATATTTAACAGCTTGGACAAATTTGATGGTAAAGGATAAGGTTTTAAGTGGCAAAATAGATTTTAATAAAAATTCAAAAAAGGCATTTAAATATTATCTTAGAGTATTGGTGGTATCCTTGGCATTAATAGCTGCACTGATTATTTATATATTTTTATCTTTATATATAACAGGTATCTTATATGTTGCATCTAAAGGCTCAGCAGGTGTCTTTATAATTGGAATATTACTTTTTGTTTTAATTTTAGCTTTTATGGCTATATTGGTAACACCTGTGATTCCTATTCTTGTGGTTGAAGATGAAGGTTTTACAGGAGCATTTAAAAGGTCTTTTGAGTTTGGATTTTCAAATTTCTTTAATATTTTAGGTGTTTTCGTATTTAATATCATCATAGGATTATTAGTAAGTTTATTATTCAATAATGTAAAAATTATACAAACACTAATAAATTCATATATGGCAACTTTAGTAACTGTTTATATAATTAATAAATATATAGAAGATTATATAGGACTTGAATCTAATACAAAGGAAGTTCAAGCACAAGAGGATAGTATAGTAGAATAATATATTGGGGCAACTGCCCCCTTTTATTTTTTTGATTTAAATTTAACAAAGTTAATTTTTTGAACAAAATATTAACAGTAATACATTTTATTGACTCTTATTTCTGGAACAATTAAAATAATAATGTATATTTTGGAAATAAATTTAGAATATCACCTTGACAGAATATATTTATTTTTATATACTTTGATTATAAAAATATTTGATTATCAAAGTATAGAGGTGGTACTGTGTCAAAGACATATTCAGTTTTAAACGAGCTTTTAGTGGAATTATTTAATGACATACTTATGATTGAACAGCAGGCATTAAAATCAAAGGATTTTAATGATTTATCAATCACAGAAATCCATACAATTGAGGCAATAGGAATGTATGGAGATAAGACTATGTCTGAAGTCGCAGAAAAACTAAACATAACGGTAGGAACCCTTACTGTTGCAGTAAATAATCTTGAGAAAAAAGGATATGTAGAAAGAAAACGTTCAGAAGAGGATAGAAGAATAGTTTTTGTACATCTAACAAATAAGGGAAAACTTGCCTATAGAATGCACGAAAAGTTCCATAGTGCTATGATTAATGAAGTAATTGAGGGACTAACTGATGAGGAAGAAAAGATTTTAGTAAGTTCCCTTGAAAAATTAAATAACTTCTTTAAGAAAAGGCTTAAGAAAATAGGTGGTGAAGAATAAGTGAAACTAATTGGTATTGGAAAATGTGTTCCCGAGAGGGTTGTAACAAATGATGAACTATCTAATTTTGTTGACACATCAGATGAATGGATAGTAACAAGAACAGGAATAAAAGAGAGAAGATTAACCCTTGGACAAAATACCTCTGATTTAGCAAGTATTGCTGCACAAAGGGCAATAGATATGGCTAAAATAAGTGCAGAGGATATTGATTTGATAATAGTATCAACAGTAACACCCGATTATTTTACTCCATCAACAGCCTGTGTTGTTCAAAAGAATATAGGAGCAAAGAATGCAGCCTGCTTTGATCTGAATGCAGGTTGTACAGGGCTTATATATGGTCTTGTTACTGCAGACGCAATGCTAAAAACGTTGAACTATAGATATGCACTTATAATTGGTGCAGAAACTCTTTCAAAGATAGTTGATTGGAATGACAGAAATACCTGCGTTCTGTTTGGTGACGGTGCTTCTGCCTGTGTTGTAGAAGCATCAAAGGATGGAGTGCTAAGTATGTACCTTTCATCAGAGGGAGAAAAGGGAAAATACCTTGAGTGTAATGGGCTTCCTCTAAGAAACATTTTAATACAGAACACGTGGGATAGTTTTGTAAGGATGGATGGAAGGGAAGTTTTTAAGTTTGCAACAAATGCAATAGTGAAATGCATTGATATTCTTTTAAAGGACGCAAATTTACAAAAGGATGATATAGCCTATATTGTTCCACATCAAGCAAATATAAGAATAATAGACTATGCTGCAGATAAGACAGGAATAGGAAGGGATAAATTCTATGTTAATATAGATAAATATGGAAATACTTCATCTGCAAGCATAGGTATAGCCCTATGTGAGATGTATGAAAAGGGGATGTTAAAGAAGGATGATAAGGTTGTTTTAGTTGGCTTTGGAGGAGGATTAACTTCAGGAGGCCTAATAATAAATTGGAGTATATAAGGAGGAGTCAATGATGTTTGAAAAGATAAGAAATATAATAGCAGATCAACTTAATTTAGATGAAAATGAAATAGCAGAGGATACAACATTTGCAGATTTAGGTGTTGATTCATTAGACCTTTTCCAAATATTAATAAGCCTTGAGGATGAGTTTGGAATCGAAATTCCAAACGAAGATGCAGAAAATATTAAAACTGTAAAGGATGTAGTAGAGTACATAAAGGAAAGAATAGGTGATGAATAATGATAAAAACAAAGCTTTGTGAAATTTTAAATATAGAGCATCCAATTATTCAAGGTGGAATGGCTTGGATTGCAGACAGTAGCCTTGCGGCTGCTGTCTCAAATGCAGGTGGGCTTGGAATTATTGCAGCAGGAAATGCCCCGGGTGAAATAGTTAGGGAAGAAATAAAAAAAGCTAAGAGATTAACAGATAGGCCCTTTGGCGTAAACATAATGCTTTTGAGTCCCTATGCAGAGGAGGTTGCAAAGGTAGTATGTGAAGAAAAAGTAGCAGTAGTGACAACTGGTGCAGGTAACCCTGGAAAATACATTGAAATGTGGAAGCAAAATAATATAAAGGTAATACCAGTGGTTCCATCAGTTGCACTTGCAAAAAGAATGGAAAGAAGTGGTGTAGATGCAGTAATTGCAGAGGGACACGAATCGGGAGGACATATAGGAGAACTTACAACTATGGCACTTGTACCTCAGGTTGTGGATGCTGTTTCAATACCTGTTGTTGCAGCAGGAGGAATAGCGGATGGAAGAGGACTTTTAGCAGCACTTTCTTTAGGTGCCGTTGGAGTTCAAATGGGAACAAGATTTTTAGTTGCAAAGGAATGTAATGTACATCAAAACTATAAACAGAGAGTCTTATCAGCAAAGGATATTGACACAGTTATCACAGGCTTATCAACAGGACATCCAGTACGTTCCCTAAGAAATAGATTTACAAGAGAACTTTTAAATATTGAAAAACAAGGTCTTGATGCTGAAGTTTTTGAGAAAAAGGCAGCAGGTTCTCTAAAAAGAGCTGCTATAGATGGTGATATAGATTTTGGCTCTGTAATGGCTGGGCAAGTATCAGGGCTTGTTAAAAGAGAACAGACTTGTAGTGAAATTATTGAGGAGATAGTAAAAGAAGCATCAGATTTATATAAAGCTTTAGGCGGGATGGTGAGATAAATGAAGATAGCCTATTTGTTTTCAGGACAGGGAAGTCAATACTTAAATATGGGAAAAGAACTTTATGAATTAAAGGAAGCAAGGGAAGTATTTGAAAGAGTAAATAGAAGTATCGATATAGATGTAGCAAAGCTGTGTTTTGAAGAGCAAGAAAATTTAAATAAGACAGAATATGCACAGATTGCAATATTTACTGTGAGTATGGCGGCATTAAATGTTATGAAATGTAAGTTAATAGAAGTAGATGCAGCAATTGGGCTTAGCCTTGGAGAATATTCAGCTCTATGTTTTGCAGAAAGCTTTACTTTAGAGGATGGTGCAAAGCTTGTGAGAAAAAGAGGGCAGATTATGGGAAGGTGTGCAGAAAAGGTTAGTGGGACAATGGCTGCAATAGTAGGGCTTGATGAGAATATGATAGAAGATATTTGTAAAAAAGCAGCGGATGCTGGATTTGTAAGAGCTGCAAACTACAACTGTCCAAAGCAGGTTGTAATTGCAGGTGAAGAAGATGCAGTACTTAAGGCTATGAATATAGCAGAAGGCTTAGGTGCAAAGGCAGTAAAGCTAAATGTAAGTGGTGCCTTCCATACAGATATGCTAAAGGATGCAAGTGAAGAATTTTATAGTGTATTGAAGGAGATAGATATTAATCTCCCTAAAAAGAAGGTAATTACAAATTTAAATGGAGATTATTATAAGAATAATGATAATGTAAGAGAGATTTTAAAATTGCAGATGATTTCTCCAGTATACTTTGAAAAGGGAGTAAAGAAGCTTATTGAAGATGGTTATGACACCTTCGTAGAGCTTGGACCATCTAAGGTTTTAAGTGGTTTTGTGAAAAAGATAGATAGAAAACTAACAACTCTAAATGTTGAAGATATTAAATCACTTGAAAAAACATTACAGTATATTGGAGGTAAGTAATATGAAGGTGGCAATAGTAACAGGAGCAAGCCGTGGAATAGGAAGAGCAATTTCGATTGAACTTGCAAAAATGGGAATAAACCTGGTTTTAAATTATAGAAAGAGTGAAGATGATGTTAAAGAGACAGTTGAAGAGGCTAAAAAATATGGTGTTGAAGTTTTAACTGTTAAGGGCGATGTAAGTGATTTTAATGGAGCAAAATCTATTGTAGATGAGGCAATAAATAAATTTGGGAAAGTAGATATACTTGTAAATAATGCAGGAATAACAAAGGATACATTAATTTTGAGAATGAAGGAAGAGGATTTTGATTCAGTAATAGATGTTAACCTAAAGGGTACCTTCAATATGATAAAACACGCATCACCTTATATAATAAAATCAGATGCAGGAAGGATAATAAACATATCATCCGTAATAGGACTTATTGGTAATGTAGGTCAGGCAAATTATGCGGCATCAAAATCTGGAGTAATAGGACTTACAAAATCAGTTGCAAAGGAACTTGCACCAAGGGGTGTTACAGTAAATGCAGTTGCACCAGGATATATAGATACAGATATGACTAAGGTTTTAAGTGATAAGGTTAAGGAAGGAATAAAAAATTTAATACCTCTAAAGAGAGTTGGAACTGTAGAGGATGTTGCACATTTGGTCGCGTTTTTAGTTTCAGATAAGGCGTCATATATAACAGGACAGGTTATAAACGTTGATGGTGGAATGGTTATGTAGGAGGTGTAGTATGAACAGGGTTGTTGTAACAGGAATTGGAGCGGTAACTCCACTTGGAAATAATGTTAAGGATTTTTGGAATGGTCTTAAGGAAGGTAAAAACGCTATTGATTTCATAAAATCTTTTGATAATCAAAATTTTAAAGCTAAGCTTGCAGCAGAAGTTGATATAAATATAGAAGATTATCTTGATAAAAAAGAAGCAAGAAGGATGGATAGATTTACACAATTTGCTCTTATAGCAGCAAATGAAGCAGTTTTAGATTCAGGAATTAATGTTGATAATGTGGATAAATATAGATTTGGGGTAGTTTTAGGCTCAGGCGTAGGTGGAATAAAGACACTTGAGAATGAACATACAACACTTTTAGAAAAGGGACCAGGTAGAGTATCTCCATATTTTATACCAATGATGATAAGCAATCTTGCAGCAGGTAATATTGCAATTAAATTTGGTGCAAAGGGAATAGCAAATACAGTAGTTACAGCTTGTGCATCAGGAACCAACGCAATAGGTGAAGCTTTTAGATTGATAAAGTCAGGTATTCTTGATGTTGCAATCACAGGGGGAACGGAGGCAGCAATAACTCCTCTTACCCTTGCAGGTTTTAGCTCACTTAAAGCCCTTAGCTTTAGTGAAGATAAAAATAGGGCTTCAATTCCATTTGACAAAGAAAGAGAAGGTTTTGTAATGGGAGAAGGAAGCGGAATTTTAATACTTGAAAGTTTAGAGCACGCAGTAAAAAGAGGAGCAAAAATATATGCAGAGGTTGTAGGTTATGGTGCAACCTGTGATGCCTACCACATTACAGCACCTGTTGAATCAGGAGAAGGTGCAGCCTATGCTATGGAGATGGCAATAAAGGAGGCGGGTATTGATATAACCTGTGTAGATTATATAAATGCCCACGGAACCAGCACACCCTATAACGATAAAATTGAAACAACAGCAATAAAGAAAGTTTTCAAAGATCACGCGTATAAATTAGCTGTTAACTCGACAAAATCAATGATTGGACATCTTCTTGGTGCAGCTGGTGCAGTTGAGGCAATTGTATGCGTTAAGTCTGTTCAGGAGGATTTCGTACATCCTACAATAAACTTAAATGTTAGGGATGAAGAATGTGATTTAGACTATGTACCACATACAGGACGCAGAATGAGGGTGAATTATGCATTATCTAACTCACTTGGTTTTGGTGGCCATAATGCCAGCATATTATTAAAGAAATGGGAAGGTTGATGTTATGGATGTAAAGAAGCTTCAGGAACTAATTGAATGTGTGAGTAACTCTAATTTAACATATTTTGAGGTCGAAGAGGGCGGCACAAAGATAGTTATGAAAAAAGAGTGTGAGGGCGTTTTGTTAAAGGAAGTACCAAAAATAGAAGGGCCTATCTCTGTAGATAAGATTGAAGAAAAATCCTATGAAAAGGTAGAAAATATAAAGATACAGGAGATTAGGGATGAGATAATTGTGAGGTCTCCAATGGTTGGCACCTTCTACAGTGCACCATCACCAGATGCATCACCCTTTGTTGTAGTTGGTCAAAGGGTTAAGAAGGGAGACATACTGTGCATAATTGAGGCTATGAAGATAATGAATGAGATTGAAGCAGAAGTTGATGGTATTATTGCGGCGGTATGTGTACAAAATGGTGAAATGGTGGAGTACGGTCAAGCACTCTTTAGAATTCAAAAGGATGGTGAGTAATGTGCTTACTATAAATGATATAAAAAAGATAATTCCACATAGATATCCATTTTTGCTTGTGGATAGAGTGGATGAATTAGAGCCAGGTAAAAGAGCAATAGGATATAAAAATGTAACCTTCAATGAGTATTTCTTCCAAGGACATTTTGAACAAGAACCGGTAATGCCAGGTGTTTTAATAATTGAGGCTCTTGCTCAAGTTGGTGCCATTGCAGTTTTATCCCACGAGGACTACAAGGGTAAGATGGCATATTTTGGAGGGATAAACAATGCAAAGTTTAGAAGAAAGGTAGTTCCTGGAGATGTACTAAGGCTTGAGGTTGAAATGATAAAACTAAAGTCAAGGGCAGGAGTTGGAAAGGCTGTTGCCTACGTTAAAGATGAAATTGCCTGTGAAGCTGAAATTATGTTTATTACAGCATAGGCTGGAGGTTATGTATGAAAAGGATACTTGTTGCAAATAGAGGTGAAATAGCAGTAAGGATTATAAGGGCGTGTAGAGAGCTTGGTATTGAAACAATAGCAGTTTATTCAGAGGCAGATACTAATTGCTTGCACGCACACCTTGCTGACCACGCAATATGTATAGGTCCTGCAAAATCTAAGGATAGCTATTTAAATATGCAAAATATATTAACAGCAGCACTGATGACAGGATGTGATGGTATACATCCAGGTTATGGCTTTTTATCTGAAAATAGTAAGTTTGCAAAGATGTGCGAACAGTGTGGAATTAAATTTATAGGTCCATCTCCAGAAGCTATATCCCTTATGGGAAATAAGTCAGTGGCAAAGGAGACGATGAAAAAAGCAGGGGTACCTGTGGTTCCAGGTTCAGAGGGTGCTGTAAAATCCTTAGATGAGGGATTAAAGATTGCAAAAAATATAGGCTTCCCCGTTATGATAAAGGCCTCTGCTGGAGGTGGAGGAAGAGGAATGAGACTTGTTTTTAAAGAAGAAGAATTTGCACAAAGTTTTACTTCCGCAAAACAAGAAGCAGAGGCCGCCTTTTCAGATGGAAATCTTTATATTGAAAAATATATAGAAAAACCAAGACATATAGAGTTTCAGATACTTGCAGATGAATATGGTAATGTAGTTCACTTAGGTGAAAGAGACTGTTCTATACAAAGAAGAAATCAAAAGGTTATAGAGGAGGCACCAAGTTCGCTATTAAGTGAAGGGTTAAGAAAAAGAATGGGAGAGGCCGCAGTTTTGGCTGCAAAGGCTGTAAATTATAAAAATGCAGGAACAATAGAGTTCCTTTTAGATGCAAATGGTAATTTTTATTTTATGGAGATGAATACAAGAATACAGGTAGAGCATCCTGTTACAGAACTTGTAACTGGTATAGATTTAATTAAAGAACAGATACGAGTAGTAAAGGGAGAACGATTAAGGTTTTCTCAGGATGATATAAAAATAAAGGGGCACGCTATAGAGTGTAGAATTAATGCTGAAAATCCAGATAAGAATTTTATGCCATCACCAGGTGAGATTAAAAGACTTATAGTTCCATCGGGTTTTGGTGTAAGGTTTGATAGTCATATATATCAAGGCTATAAAATACCACCATATTATGATTCAATGATAGGGAAATTAATTGTATATGGAGAAACAAGACAAGAGGCCATAAGTAGGATCAATAGGGCTCTATATGAACTTATAGTAGATGGAATAGATACAAATATAGATTTCTTAAGCAGAATAATAAACCACAAGGATTTTATAGAGGGAAATATAGATACTTCCTTCATTAAGAAGAACTTTGAGATTTAGGGGGTGACGTTATGATTGATAATATGTTTGATAGGAAAAAGGAAATAATCTATGATAATTTATCAGCAAAAGTAGATATACCAGATGGACTGTGGATAAAATGTGATAGATGCAAAAAGATTATATATAAGGATGATTTAATCTCATCCCTATATGTTTGTACAAGTTGTGGATACCATTTTAGAATTACTGCACCCCAAAGAATTGAGATGCTATGTGATGAAGGAAGTTTTGAAGAGATTGATAGAGACCTCGTAGGAGATGATCCTTTGAATTTCCCAGGGTACAAGGAAAAGTTAAGTAAACTAAGAGAAGAGACTGGATTAAAGGAGGCTGTTGTAACTGGTATTGGTAGGATAGAGGGATTAGAAGTTGCACTTGGAGTTATGGACAATCGATTTTTAATGGGAAGTATGGGATATGCTGTAGGCGAGAAAATAACAAGGCTTGTGTATAGATCAATAGAAAAGAGGATACCACTTATAATCTTTACAACATCAGGTGGTGCAAGAATGCAGGAGGGGATAGTGTCACTTATGCAGATGGCAAAAACAAGTGCTGCACTTGCAAAACACAATAAAGAGGGACTTTTATACATATCCTATTTAACAGATCCTACAACAGGAGGAGTTTCTGCCAGCTTTGCAATGCTTGGTGATATAATACTGGCAGAACCTGGTGCTCTAATTGGGTTTGCAGGGCCAAGAGTTATTGAACAGACAATAAGACAAAGACTGCCAGAAGGCTTCCAAACATCAGAGTTTTTATTAAAGCACGGATTTGTTGATAGGGTTGTAGATAGAAGGGATATGAAGAGTATGTTAAATAGCATTTTAAGAATGCACTTGGGGGTGAGGTAATGTCGGTTCTTGATTTAGATAAAAAGATTGAGGAGCTTGAGATAAAAATTGAGGAACTTAGAAAGATTTCAACGGAAAACAACATTGATTTAACTTGTGAAATAGAGAAGATGGAAAAGAAGCTTCTTGAACTTAGGAATGATTTATCAAGCAAACTTACCCCTTGGGATAGAGTTGTTTTAGCAAGAATGAATGATAGACCAACAAGCCTTGACTATATAGAAATGATTTTTGATGATTTTATTGAGTTCCATGGAGATAGACTCTATGGAGATGATCCTGCGATTGTTGGTGGAATTGCTACCTTAGATGGAATCCCTGTTACTGTAATTGGTGAACAAAAGGGAAGAAATACAAAGGAAAATCTGTATAGAAATTTTGGTATGCCTCATCCTGAAGGATATAGAAAGGCACTAAGACTAATGAAGCAGGCAGAAAAGTTTAAAAGGCCTATTATAACATTTATAGATACTCCAGGTGCCTATTGTGGAATAGGTGCCGAGGAGAGAGGACAGGCAGAGGCAATAGCAAGAAATTTAATGGAGATGTCAACAATAGACATACTAAAGATTGCAATAGTAATAGGGGAAGGTTCAAGTGGAGGTGCCCTTGCAATATCTGTGGCCGATGAGATTTGGATGCTCGAAAATGCTGTGTACTCTATTTTATCTCCAGAAGGCTTTGCAAGCATACTCTGGAAGGATGCTTCTCGTGCAAAGGAGGCTGCTGATGTTATGAAGATGACTGCCTATGATTTAAAGGAGCTTGGAATTATAAATAAAATAATTAAAGAACCAGCAGGAGGAGCACATAAGGCACCGCAAATGGTGGCAGATGAGATAAAGAGGAATTTGATTGCAGTTATAAAAGGATAGGTTGTATTTATATAATCTATCCTTTTAATTTTAATTTTTTTTAGAAATAATACAAAATATATGAAAAATGAAATTTATATGATATAATATTTCAAATTGGTATTGTTTTTTTTATTATATAATAGAAAGGAGTATGGTAATGATTAGATTAATATTGGGAATTTTAATTATTGCTGCTTTTATATTTTTATATTATTTGATGGAGGATGTAAGAAAAGTTGCAAAAAATGGTTTTAGAGAAGAGGGAAGCTTTTTAGGATTGAGTGCAGTTGGATTTATAACATTGTTTTTTGATACATTAGGAATAGGTAGCTTTGCTCCGGCAACCTCGATGTTTAAGATATTTAAACTAACAGATGAAAGAACTATACCGGGTACATTAAATGTTTCTATGACAATACCAATTATACTTGAGGCTTTAATTTTTATTAGAATAATAGAGGTTGATATAATTACTCTTATTACAATGATTTTGGCTTCAGTTTTTGGAGCTATTTTAGGAGCAGGAATAGTATCTAAACTAAATACAAAGAAGGTTATACTTAGTATGGGTATGGCACTTTTATTTGTGGCAACTTTAATGGTAGCAGGACAACTTAATATACTACCTGTCGGTGGGGATGCAATTGGGTTAAGAGGTGGTAAGTTGATTTTTGCTGTGGTAGCAAATTTTATATTAGGAGCTTTAATGACAATAGGAATAGGACTTTATGCACCTTGTATGGCTCTTGTTTATGCACTTGGTATGAGTCCAAAGGTTGCATTTCCTATAATGATGGGTTCTTGTGCTTTTTTAATGCCAGCAGCTTCAATAAAGTTTATTAAAGAGGGAGCATATGATAAAAAGGCAGCGGTTGCAATAACTTTATTTGGGTCTGTTGGAGTTTTAATTGCTGCCTTTATTGTAAAAGAAATGAGATTAGATTTATTAAAGTGGGTTGTTATTATAGTTATTCTCTACACTTCCTTTATGATGTTTAAATCACTCAAAAAATATACAGGAGATATAATTGAGGCATAAATTAAAATGATTGTTGTAGACAAGTTGTAAAAATATTCGTATAATGTATTTGATTAATTATGATAGGGTGATGTGTTTATGGCAGTTACTATAAATGATGTTGCAAAAGAGGCTGGGGTTTCAATTACAACTGTGTCAAGAGTAATAAACGGAAATTATCCTGTAAAGCAGGAAACAAGGCAGAGGGTTGAGGAAGCAATAAAAAAGCTCAATTTTCAACCCAATCCTATTGCAAGAAGTCTTGTTAGTAGAAAGACAAATAGCATTGGAATAGTGGTTCCAAGTATTACAAATATGTATTTTACGGAGGTTGTAGATGGTATAGAAAAATATGCAAGAAACAACAGCTATGATATATTTTTAAATATAACAAATGGAGATGCAAAGGTAGAAATAAATGCAGTAAATAAATTTATAGAGAGATATGTGGATGGGATAATAGTTGTAGACCCTCAAACAGAAAATATTCTGTCAGGTTTTTATAATGAAATAGTAAATACAGTTCCTGTTGTTTTTGTGAATGGATATCATCAGGAAATAGACTTAAGTTTTGTTATAAGTAATGAAGAGAATGGATTTAAAAATGCTCTAAAGCATCTTAATAAAACAGGGCATAAAAATATTATATTTGTAAGAGGTGAAAGCAGTTATTCCTATGATTTAAAGGAGAATATATATAGAAAATTTATTAAAAACATAGGAAGCATTGAATACGTATTAACTGTGAATGCAGGTAATAGTATTGAAGTCGTTGAAAACACTAAAAAGTCAATAATAAACGTAAGTAGAGATATAAAACTTGGGGAAGATTTTACTGCACTTATTGCCTGCAATGACCTTATGGCAACGGGTGCTTTAAATGCTTGCCTTGAACTTGGAATTAAAGTTCCAGATGAATTTTCAATCATTGGTTTTGACAATATAATTTTATCTCAAATGACTACGCCAAAGCTCTCAACTGTTGATCAAAATATGAAAAAGCTTGGGGAGAAGTCTGCAGAAATGCTTTTTAATTATATAGAATCAGGATATGAAGCAGACAAAGTATTGATTAATACAAAATTAATATTAAGAGAAAGTTGTAGGATATGATATAAAATCTCACATTTAGTCTTTAATCAAACTAAATGTGAGATTTTTGTTTATATTAAATTGATGGACAATTTAGAAAAATTGTTTTATAATATAAATGAAAACGTTTTCTAAAGGGGTGTGTATAATGGAAAGTTTTTTTGGAGTTGATTATTATCCAGAACACTGGCCTGTTGAGATGATGGACAAAGATATTGATAGAATGGTAGATATGGGGGTTGAGGTTGTTAGAATAGGAGAGTTTGCTTGGCATATAATGGAGAAAAATGAGGGTGAATACGATTTTTCCTTTTTTGATATGGTGATAGAGAAGCTCAAAAAAAGAGGCATTAAAGTCATATTTGGAACTCCAACAGCAACTCCACCAGCTTGGCTTATAAGTAAATATCCAGAAATACTTCAAAGGGACGAAAACCTAATTCCAAGGAGCTTTGGTGGAAGAAGGATGTATTGTTATAATAACAAAACATACAGAGAATATACTAAAAGGATTGTTACAGAGCTTGCAAATCATTATAAGAATGAGGATTCAATAATAGCTTGGCAGATAGATAATGAATTTGGA
Organism: Caloramator sp.; assembly: GCF_020054765.1. Classification (NCBI taxonomy): domain Bacteria; kingdom Bacillati; phylum Bacillota; class Clostridia; order Eubacteriales; family Clostridiaceae; genus Caloramator; species Caloramator sp. The sequence continues at coordinate 62,885 of NZ_JAIHAO010000010.1, forward strand.
CACGAGGGAAGTGATTTATGCTTCTGTGACAGTTGTAAAAGAGGATTTAGAAATTATCTAAAGGAAAAGTACGGAACAATAGATAATTTAAACAAGGCTTGGGGAACAGTATTTTGGAGCCAAACCTATAACAGCTTTGATGAAATTCCACTGCCACTTAAGACTATAACGCATCATAACCCTTCTATGCAGCTTGACTATAAGAGATTTATGTCAAAGTCAATAAATGAATATGCAAAGTTTCAAGTGGACATTTTAAGAGATATTTTAGGAGAGAAGGCATTTATTACTACTAATATAGCAGGTGGATATTTTGATAAAAATTTTGACCATAAACAAATGGCAAAGGAAATGGATATTGCTTCCTATGACAACTATCCTGTTTGGGGAGGCCTAAAGGAACCAATTACTCCTGCCAATATTGCAATGGATTTAGATTTTATAAGAGGTTTAAAGAGAAAAAACTTCTGGATTGTTGAAGAGCTTATGGGAGCACAGGGGCATACCATAATAGGATATCTTCCAAGGCCAAATCAAGCAAAGATGTGGGCATATCAGGCAGTAGCCCACGGTGCACAATCTATACTTTTCTTTAGATATAGAACAGCAACCTTTGGAACAGAGGAATTTTGTTTAGGTATCATTGACCAAGATAATAGAGAGGGAAGAAAATACAGGGAGGTTAAGGAGTTCTTTAAAGATGTAAAGGGTTATAGGGAGCTTCTTCAAAGTTCAATAAAGTCAGAGATAGCCTTTCTATATGATTATGAAAATATATGGGCTTGGAAGATTCAACCTCAAAGTACAGCCTTCAACTTTAAAGAGGAAATGTTAAAGTTATATACAGCCTTCTATAGACATAATACGCATATAGATGTAATAGATTCTAAGGATGACTTTAGCAATTACAAAGTTGTTGTATTGCCTGTTATGATGATAGTTGATGAGGAGCTAAAGCATAGACTTGAGGAGTTTACTAAAAAAGGAGGAACAGTTGTCCTTACCTACAGAACATCCATAAAGGACAGAAACAACAATCTTTATCTTGGAAAAGCAATGCCCTGCAATTTAAATGACCTTACAGGCATAGAGGTGGAGGAGATAGAATCACTTCAGGAGGGGCAATTTGCCTATGCAGATGGCAAATTTGGAAGGACAAAATGTAGTGTTATGAGGGAAATGATAAATTCAAAGGGGGCAGAGGTTCTATATACATATCAGGATAAGTTCTATAGAGAAAAGGGATGTATAACATTAAATAAATTTGGACAAGGCGAAGTATATTACATTGGAACATCTGCTGATGTAGAAATATTAACAAAAATAGCAGAGGAGATAGTAATTAAAAATGATATAGAACATTACAATACGCCCTGTGGTGTTGAGGTATATACAAGATATTTAAATGATAAAAAGTATATGTTTGTTATGAATCATACTGATGAAGATAAGGAGGCATTTGGCATAAAGCTTATGCCTTATGATAGTAAGATTATAGAGGTGAAATAGATGGGGGTAAGAAAATATAACGAATATATTAGTTTATATACTAAATCAATGCAGTATGTATTTAAATTAGAGGATGAATTAATAAGGCACGTTTATTTTGGCGAGGATATACCTTTAGAGGACTTTAAGTTAGAAAAAATACAGGAGGTTTCCTCTAATGATTCGATATATGACGTTGCTAAGGAGGAGTTTTCTTATCACGGTAAGTTAAGGTTTAAAGAAACTTGTCTTAAGGTTGAGTTTGAAGATGGAACAAGAGACCTTGTTTTAAAGTTAGAGGATGTTAAAGTAGATGAGGATTATGTTGAAGTTCTACTAAAAGATGAACATTATAAAATAGAAGTAATACTTAAATATAAAGTTTATGAAGAAGATGATTTACTTGCAAGATACATCGAAGTTAAAAATGTAGGTGAAGATAGTATAAAAATAGAAAAGGTCTTTTCATTTGAACTAAATCTTGATGGATTAGGATATTATATAAATAACGTTGGAGGACATTGGGGCAGGGAAGGGATAAGGTTTAGACAGCAGGTAGGCTACAGTAAGGTTATATTAGAGAGTAGAAAGGGCAATACAGGACATAACAACAATCCATACTTTATCATTGAAAGGGATGCAGAGGAGGATAGGGGAGAAGTCTACTTTGGTGCTTTAGAATATAGTGGTAATTTTAAAATAATTGCAGAAGGAATGCCCTATGGTTATACAAGGGTATTAGTAGGGATTAACGATTTTGATACCTCAATTACATTAGAAGAGGGACAGAGTTTAGTTTTACCAACAGTTTATTTTGGTTATACTAAAAAGGGTCTTGGAGAAATGTCAAGAAGGATGCACAGGTTTATTATAAACAAATTAATGCCCATAAACTTTAACCAAAAAATACGACCGGTTTTGTATAATTCTTGGGAGGCAACTTTATTTGACGTTAAATGTAGCGAGCAAATAGAGCTTGCAAAGAGAGCAAAGGAGATAGGATGCGAACTATTTGTTGTAGATGACGGTTGGTTTGGGGAGAGAAATAGTGATAGGGCAGGTCTTGGGGATTGGTATGTAAACAAGGAGAAGTTTCCACAAGGTTTAAAACCTTTAATTGATGAGGTTAAAGCCTTAGGAATGGATTTTGGAATATGGGTTGAACCTGAAATGGTAAATCCAGATAGCAACCTTTATAGAAATCATCCTGATTGGGTGTACCACTTTAATAATAGAAAATGCACTACTGCAAGAAATCAACTTGTTTTAAATATGACTTTAAAGGAAGTTCAGGATTATGTATATAGCGTACTTGATGAGCTTTTAACTCAAAACGATATAAGCTTTATAAAATGGGATATGAATAGGCCATTTTCAGAGGTAGGTGCTCTAAACCTTAAGGATAAAAGAAGTGTTTGGATAAAGCATACAGAGGCAGTTTTTGAGATAGTAAAAAGGTTGAGAGAAAAGCATCCTAATGTGTATTTTGAAGCCTGTGCTTCGGGCGGAGGAAGGGTTGACTTAGGTTCCATAAGATATTTTGACCAATATTGGACAAGTGATAATACAGATGCCTTTGATAGATTAAAGATACAAGAGGCCTATAGTTTAATTTATCCAGCTCTTGCTATGCGAGCTTGGGTTACAGATTGCCCTAATTTTTTAACCAATAGAACAATTCCTTTAAAATTTAGATTTCACTGTGCTATGATGGGTACATTAGGAATTGGAGGAAATATAAATAAGTGGACAGATGAAGAAAAGAAGATTGCTAAGGATATGATAGAAGAGTATAAAAAAATAAGACATATAGTTCAATTTGGAGACCTTTATAGACTATCTTTAATAGAAAAGGAAGAAATACATTCTGTTCAATATGTATTAAAGGATGAGTCGGTAGTCTTTACATTTTTACCTCGACAAAACTATTCAAAATCTAAATTTAGAATTAGGTTAAAGGGATTAGAGTTAGGTAAAAGATATAAAGTAAAGATTGAAGGAAAGGAGTATTTTAAATCAGGTGCTTATCTTATGAACTACGGTATAGATGTAGAGCTAAAGGGAGATTATGCGTCAAATGCAATCTATTTGAAATATGAATAATGCTACACCTATGGGATATGAAAATTTCATATCCCTTTTTAAATTTTTTGAAAATTGATATTTATTTTTTGGTGAGATTGTTATATAATGATTATAGAAAAGGTTTTCTATGAGGAGGAATGGATATGGCAGAGTTAAGATGGAATCCACTTTTAAAGACTTGGACTATGGTAGCTTCAAATAGACAGCAAAGACCTAATATGCCAAAGGATTGGTGTCCATTTTGCCCAGGTTCGGGGAGAGTACCAGACAATTATGACGTTTATAAATACGATAATGACTTTCCAGCTCTAACTCAAGCACCTGGACAGCCTGATGTTGATGGAAATGACTTATATAAAGTTGCTCAAAACTATGGAAAGTGCGAAGTTATATTATATTCACCAGAGCATACTAAAACACTTCCAGAACTTGAAGTTTCACATATATATAAATTAGTCAATCTTTGGACTGAAAGATTTGAGGAACTCTCAAAGGATGAAAAAATAAAGTATATATTTGAATTTGAAAATAGAGGAGAGGAAGTTGGAGTTACGATGCCACATCCTCACGGACAGATATATGGATATTCCTTTGTACCACTTAAGGTTAAGGTTGAACTTGATTCTTGTAAAGAATATTATAAAGAACACAATGAATGTATGATTTGTAGAATGAATAGAGAAGAAAAGGATTTTGAAAAGAGAGTTATATATGAAAATGAAAGTTTTATTGCATATATTCCTTTCTTTACAGATTACCCTTACGGAGTATTTATAGTTAGCAAATCTCACAAGGGGAACTTTACAGAGTTTACTGACAAAGAAAAATGGGATTTAGCAGATATATTAAAAAAGGTAACTGGTGCATTTGATACACTTTTTGAAAGATTATTTCCTTATATGATGTGTATACATCAAACGCCAGTTAACTGTGAAGAATATAAGGACAGCACAGACTATTATCACTTCCATATAGAGTTTTACCCACCACTTAGGGATGCAAATAAAATAAAATATTATGCATCATCTGAAATGGGGGCGTGGGCTGCCTGCAATACCCTTGCGGTTGAACAAACATCAGAACAATTAAGGGAAGCATTAAGAAAATTTTTAGATAAGATAGGGGGATAATTATGGAGGTAAAAATACTAAAGGATATGTTTGAAAAGGAATATGGTGAAGGTGAAGTTGATATTTATTTCTCTCCAGGAAGAGTTAATCTTATAGGAGAACATATAGATTATAATGGCGGATATGTTTTCCCTGGTGCTCTAACAATAGGTATTTATGGGATGCTTAGAGAAAGAAGCGATAATATTATAAGATTAAGGTCTAAAAATGCAGTAGGAGAGGTTGTAATAAATTTAGATAGAGATATAGTATACGATGAAAAGGATGATTGGGGTAACTATCCAAAGGGAGTAATAAAGAAGGTAAAGGAATTAGGATATAGGGTTAATGGTTTTGACATACTATTCTACAGTAATTTACCAGATGGTGCAGGGCTTTCATCTTCTGCAGCAATAGAGGTTTTAACAGCCTATATATTGTTACACAAGAATAATGCTGAAGATATAGATAGAGTAGAAATAGCAAAGCTATGCCAAGAGGTTGAGAATAAATTTGTTGGTGTAAATTGTGGAATTATGGATCAGTTTGCAGTTTCTGCAGGAAGAGAAAATAATGCAATTTTACTTGACTGTTCAAATCTTTATTATGAATATGTTCCCTTTAATTTAAAGGATTCAAGCTTAGTTATAATGAATACAAACAAAAGAAGGGAACTTAGTGAATCAAAGTATAATGAAAGAAGAGCAGAATGTGATAGGGCACTTGAGATTATAAAAGCACATAAAGCAATAGAAAATCTTTGCCAAGCAGAAATAAAGGATTTAGATTATATTGAAGATGAAACAATCAAAAAGAGAGCACGCCACGCAATAACAGAAAATATGAGAGTAAAGGAAGCTGTTAAAGTTTTAAGAGAGGGAGACATTGAAGCCTTTTCAAAACTTTTAATCCAATCACATAAATCATTAAAGGAGGATTATGAAGTTACAGGATTGCATCTTGATGCTATAGTTGAAGAAGCAATAAAATTTAAAGGATGCCTTGGTGCAAGAATGACTGGTGCAGGCTTTGGAGGATGTGCAATTGCAATTGTTAAAGAAGGAATGGAGGAAGAATTTATTAATGAAGTTTCTAATAGATACAAGGAAAGGACAGGTATAAAGGCAGATTTTTATGTAAGTAAAATAGGTGATGGAGTTAAATTTATAGGAAGGTGCTAATGATATGAAGATAGAAAATATAGTATATAAGGGGCTTGATGGGATAAAGTTTGAAAATGATTATATTAGTTTAGTCCTTCTGCCTCAGCTTGGGGCTAAAATTGCATCATTGATTTATAAACCACAAAACTTTGAAGTTTTAGCACAGCCAGCATTAAATAAATATATACCTGCAGAATACGGTGATAGCTTTGAAAAGTATGATACTTCAGGAATTGATGATATGTATCCTACAATAGATGAATGTATGTATCACTATGAAGGTTATGATGAAAGAATGCCAGATCACGGAGAACTTTGGAGTATTCCTTGGAAGGTTGAAATTTTTGATGAGGAAATTATTTGTAGGGTACAGGGTATAAGGTTTAAATATGAATTTGAAAGAAGAATTAAGCTTGATAAAAATGTTATAAGGCTAAATTATAAAGTAAAGAACACAGGAAGTAGTCCATTATATGGGCTTTGGGCATTTCACGGACTTGTTGCCTGTGATGAGGAGAGTAGAATTTTAATAGATGAAGAAAGTATAATGAATGTCCACAAAAGCAGCATTTACGGAGATGTGGGGAATATACATCTATTCCCTGAAACCTTTGACGTGAATGGAAAAAAAGTTAGGGTTGATAGAATTGGACCTAAAACCCTTGAAAAGACAGAAAAATTCTATGTATATGGAGAGGTTAAGAAGGGGGAAGCGTCTTTAACTTTAAATAGAAATAGATTGCTGTATAAATTATTATTCCCAAAAGATAAAATACCATACCTTGGCGTTTGGATAAATGAAGGTGGATTTAAAGGAGAATACAACTGTGCACTTGAACCCTCAAATGCCTTTTACGATTCTGTTGAAATAGCTAAAAAGTATGGTAAAATAAAACCATTAGAGGTAGAAGAAGAACAGAACTGGTATATTGATATTGTTCTTGAAGAATTGGTTTAGGAGGGGTTTTATGAATATTTTAGTAACTGGGGGTGCAGGTTATATAGGCTCCCACACTGTGAAAATGCTAAATAAGATGGGTAAGAATGTTGTTGTATATGACAATTTAGTTAAAGGACATAAGGATGCTGTAAAGTGTCCAAACTTTGTTGAGGGTGACATTTTTGACAGCGAAAAGTTAGAATGGACGATAAAGAAATACAACATTGATTCAGTTGTTCATTTTGCAGCCTACAGCCTTGTTGGAGAATCAATGGAAAAACCTCAAATGTATTACTATAACAATGTACAAGGTACTTTAAATCTACTTGATGTTATGCTTAAAAACAATGTTAAAAAGCTTGTTTTTTCATCAACAGCGGCAGTTTATGGAGAACCTGAAAGGGTTCCTATAACAGAGGATATATCAAAAAATCCAACAAATGTTTATGGAAGAACAAAGCTTATTATGGAAAATGCTATGGAGGACTATTCAAGATCCTATGGATTAAAATATGTAGCACTAAGATATTTTAATGCCTGTGGTGCTGATGATGAGGGAGATATAGGAGAAGACCACAGCCCAGAAACACACTTAATTCCTCTTGTTCTCCAAACTTGTCTTGGAAAGAGGGAGAGTATAAAAATATTTGGAGATGACTATAACACAAAGGATGGAACTTGTATAAGGGATTATATACACGTTAATGATTTGGCAGAGGCTCATATTCTTGCGTTAGAAGCACTTTATGATGGAAAGAACTCAAACGTATATAACCTTGGAAATGGTAATGGATTTACAGTTAAGGAAATAATAGAGGCAGCAGAAGAGGTTACAGGAATAAATATAAAGAAGGAAATAGCACCAAGAAGAGCAGGAGACCCAGCAGTTTTAATTGCAAGTTCTGAAAAAATAAGACGTGAACTTAATTGGAATCCAAAATATACGGATATTAAAAGAATTATAGAAACAGCTTGGAGATGGCACAAAAATCATCCTAACGGATATGATGATAAAAAGTAGCTTATATAAGCTACTTTTTTCTTACCTTCACAATTATAAGTTGTATCCACATACCTATAGAAATCAAAAATAACATAATTGCATTCAGAACATAAGCTAAATCCTTAAAACCCTCTGTAGGCATTGTTTTTGCTTTAATAATCAAAAATACGCCAAAAATTACAGTTAAAATTGAAAAGATAAATGGGAATTTAATTGATTTAGAAATCTTCCACATAGCATAGGATAGTATAATCCCAATTAATATACATATTGGAAAAATCAAATACTGCATAAAATCCCTCCTTTAATTTATTATATCAACAAAATTTACAACATAAAACTGAAAAAGTATTAATATTTATTTAAATGAAATAATTTTTTAGGGGATAAAGATGAGGGCATTTAGATATCGAAAATTTAGATTTAGAATAAATAAAATAAATTCTATTTTTAGTTTTATTTTCAAACTATATTTTTTTATATTTATAATCTGCTTGGTTCTATTTTTTATAGTATATATAAATTATAAATCAAAGCCGTACAAATCTACAAACATAGTCAAGATAAAAAGAAGTGAAGCCTATAAACGTGGAATGGAAATGATAAATTTTGTATGGAAATACGATGCATCTAAAAATGGAGTTGTAGATAACAATGAAGTTACAATGCCACGACATCTAAGGGATGGAGAATTAACAAGTGGAATACCCTATTGCTGGGGAGGTTATATATCCCTTGATATAAGTAATCAACCTCAAGTTAAAGATTTTAAAGATGCTTTAGATAAGGGTTTAATTGCAGGAAACATTAATACAAATGGTGGATATAAGCCGCTAACAGCAGGGCTTGACTGTTCTGGTTTTGTTGGAGCTGTCTATAAACTACCTATAAAGGTTTCAACGCAAATGTTAGATGATTATTTTCATCCTATAAAATTTGAGGATTTAAAGCCAATGGATATAATTAATCACAAGAAATACCACGTTTTTATTTATCTTAAAGAGTCGGCAGATAAAAAGGGTATCATCGTTATGGAAGCAACAACAGGGAAATATGTTGCATTTGATAGGACAACTATAAATTACAGGAGTTATTCTGAAATAAAAAAGTATATTGAGGATGGAACCTATATACCAATGAGGTATAACAGGATTGTTGAAGATAAAGTTGAACTATTTAGGGACAAATATGAATTTAATAATTTTGACTATTTAGCTACAAACATAATATTAGATGAAGATTATCAAGGATACATAGATTATGCAGGAGATGTTGATATATACTCTTTAAAATTAAATAAGGCGAACTACAATATAAGTTTTAAAAGTGATAAACCTATCTATGTTGAAGCATATAGTGGAGAAAATAATATAATATCTTTATATGTAGATAAATATAACGAATGTAATTTTAGTGTTGAAGATGGTCAGGATGTTAAAATAAAGGTATATTCAAAAAAGCTTGAGTTTAAGTTTAAATATCAGTTTAATATTAAAATCCAATAGAAATGAGATTTAAACAATATATTAAAAAAGGCTTATCAAAATGAATTAAGATAAAGATTCTCATTTTGATAAGCTTTTTAATTACCACTAACAAGGAACTTATAATTTAATATAAATTCCTATTGTTGAAACTATTAGCGCTATTACTGTTGTAGGTATAGCAAGCATTAGCCACTTCTTCCATCCTACGTGAATTTTATTTTTTTCCAGTATGCTATAGGCCATTACGTTTGCAGATGCTCCTATTGGAGTCATATTCCCTCCTATATCAAGTCCTAATGTTAATGACCAAACAAAATTATCTTTACATAAAGCTAAGTCAGGATTTTGATTTATTATGCTAAGTAGAATATAGGACATAGTTAGAGCCATAGGAACATTATCAACAACAGCACTAATTATACCACATATCCAAATAAAAGATAATGAAAGAAGTATAGGGTTTCCATTTGATAGTTTTATTATCTTTTCTGCAATTACAGATATAACGCCTGTTTTTTCAAGTGAACCTATTATTATAAATAGTCCTATAAAAAATAGAAGTGTTTCACCATCTATTGAACGCAGTATATTGTCGGAATCTTCTTTGAGTAATGAAAGACAAACCATTGCTGGGAGTAAAGTTGCAATAGATGCGTATATATGAAATCCAAACATCTCATTTAAAAGATGATGTGTTACAAGGAAAACTATTGCAAAAACAAAGGATAAACCACCTATCTTTACATATTTTAAATTTGATATTTTGTTTTCTAAGATTAGTTGTTCTTTTTCTACCTCATTAAGTTTTTTAATTGACTTTAGTTTGTTAAAGTTTATTAAGAAGAAAAATAATGTTACAACAATCGTTGAAATGAAGGCAATAGGACCTGTATTTCTTACAAAATCAGAGAAGGTGTAGTTAAGTACACTTCCTATTATTACGTTTGGAGGGTCTCCAACTAAAGTACCACTTCCTCCAATGTTTGCAGTACATACCTCTGCAATAACAAGAGGAACAGGATTTATATCAAACATTTTACAAAGGTTTATTGTTAATATTGTAAAAAAGATAAGAACTGTAATACTGTCCATAAAACCCGCAAGAAGTGCTGTTATTAATGGAAAAACAATATATATTTTCTTGATATCAAAATTAAGTTTTTCCATTATTTTAACAGCCATAAAATTAAAAAAGTTTGCCTCTTCAAGTACTTTTATAATAATAAACATTCCTAAAAGAAGACCTATTGTGTCCCAGCTAACAAAGGACATTGCATCATTTAGAGATAAAACACCCGATGCAATTATTATTAATGCACCAATTAGAGAAATTAAATATTTTGGAAGTTTTTCAAGCATCAAAAGTATATAGGTTGCTGAAAACGTTATTAGTGCAATTGTCATCAAATCCCCCCTCAAATGTATTACTAATTAAATTATACAAAAAATTAATAAAATTTGCACTAATTTTGTTTAAAAAGATAGAAAAATATTCTGTTATGTCATAAAATTAACTTAAATTGTCTTTACTGAGTTTATAAGCAATATTTTTAGAAAAACAAAGTTTTATTTTAGAAAATTATGGTATATAATAGTAAAAAAGATTTTTTAATAAATAGAGTTTTAAAATCTATGGTGGTGGGTATATGAATAGTTTGGCACTTAAAATTGCTTGGGATGTACATAAAGATCAAAAAAGAAAAGGTTCAAATGCACCATATATAATTCATCCTGTAGAAGTTGCTGTTATAATTTTGGAAAATGGTGGTGATGATGATTTAGTTACAGCAGGGCTTTTACACGATACATTAGAGGATATAACATCTGGAAGAATGGAACTTTTAAAGCTTATAAAAACAAATTTTCCCAAGAGGGTTGTTGATATAGTTTTATCTGTAACAGAACAGGAAAAATTATTGGTTAATAGAAGTTTAACAAGAAGTGAAAAGATAAATACTTGGAAAAAAAGAAAACAAGAAGCCATAGATAAATTAAAAAATGCGTCAATAGATGTAAAGATTGTATCTTGTGCAGATAAGTTAAGCAATATAAGAAGTATGGTTGAGGACTATAACACTATGAGAGATAAATTATGGGTAATGTTTAATGCAGGTTATGACGAGCAGAAGTGGTACTATTTTCAGCTATTAGATGTATTTTTGGATTTAAAAGCATACCCAATGTATAAGGAACTACAGGATAAGATTGATTATATATTTAAATAATTCTAAAAACTATCCACAAACTTATTAACATATGTGGATAAAATTAACATTATAGGAGGACAAATGTGAATAGTAATTTAAATAATTCAATTATGGATAAGTTAACTAAGATATGTATTTTTAAATCTATATCCAGGTTAAATATAAAAATGGCAATTGAAGATGGAGCAAAGACAGTAGAGGATGTTAAAAAAGCTACTGGTGTAACAACTGGTTCCTGCAGAGGAAAAAGATGTTCAGAAAAAATTCAAGAACTTATAGATGAATATTATAAAAATTTGGAGGACTAAAATGAGGCAAATAATAGAGTATCTTGAGGAAAATCCAATCATAGCAGCTGTAAAGGATAATGCTGATATTGAATATGTTATAAAAACAGATGTAAAGGTAATATTTATGTTATTTGGAAGTATTCTAACTATAAAGGATACAGTATCTTTGTTAAAGGAAAAAGGAAAAAAGGTTTATGTGCATATAGATCTTGTAGATGGATTAGGCAGAGATGAGGAGGCAGTAAAGTTTTTAAAGGGGGCAGGTGTTGATGGTATAATTACCACAAAGCCTACTTTAATAAAGTCAATTAAAAATGAGGGTATTGCGGCTATACAAAGATTATTTATGCTTGATTCACGCTCTTTAGAGACAGGAATAAAAAGCATTGTTGAGGAGAGGCCGGATGCTGTTGAGATAATGCCAGGCCTTGTAAGCAAAGTTATTGGCATAATCCATAAAAAGATAGATATACCTGTTATTGTTGGTGGATTAATATGTGATAAAACAGATATTATAAATGCACTTTCTAATGGAGCGATTGCAATTTCAACATCTAAGAAGGAACTTTGGAATGAGTAAAAAGAGGTGTCGTTTTCGACACCTCAATCTGTTTAAAAAGTTATATATTGATTAGCCCCATGAAGGATTTTTTGGACATCAGTTCATTTTGCTAAGCAATTCTAAGCTTTTCTTTGTTTGAAAAAGTCCTACCCTCGCGATGCCATCGTCCTGATGGCCGCTCGGCTCGGCACGTTTTCGACACCTCTTTTTTACATAAAAAAAGCCCGGGGGGGATCCCGGGAAATGGGTAAATGGGTTGGGGTTTGTTTGTTGCCGCATAATTATAATAACATAAAATATTAACTTTGTGTATTAAATTTTTGTAAAAAAATGATGTAAAATGTCGAACAAAATCAACTATTGTTTAATAGTATAGATTAGGGGTGAAATATATGGTATGTATGAAACTTTTTCAAAAACCAAATAACGATAATATTAATTTACAGGATATAGATAACTTAATTTATTTAAATAAAAATATTTTAGTAGTTCAAATGGAAAATCCGTGTACCTGTTGCCATTATGAAATTCTCAAAAAAATGAAGATTAGAAGTCTGTTAATAAGTAATTTTTTATTTAAAAGGATAATTGATGTATTAGAAGAATTGGGTTATACTGCTCAAACAACATTGACAGATGAAGGTGATATATTAAAGATAAGGTGCACGTCTTTAAATAATAATATAGAAATTTTATATTGTGGAGTAATAATTATGGATAATTTTGATTTAAAAATAATAGATAATTTTATTCCTATTTTATTAGGGGATGATTAAGGTGGTATCAAAAATATTAAGAAATATACATTTTCAAGCATTACTCGCAAAAGTTCTTGTTATTTTAATTGTATATGTCCAGGGAATCAGTATTTTAAAATTTTTTGCTTTTGCAAAAAATTTTTCTGATACTGCTATAATTGCTTTAGATATGGCGATTGTTTCGTATATAGTTGATCAAATATTGATTAGTATGCTTAGAAGATATATAAATATTTATGTATCAATAAAAAATAAAAAAACAGCCGAAAATATAACTATATTTGAAAGAGGTTCAAATAGTATTCAAAAGGTTATTTTGACTGTATCAATAAAATCTAAAAGTAAATTTATACTAAACCTAATAAAAAGCATATTAAAAAATGATAAATTAATATTAAAACTAAAATGGGCCCATGATACTTGGTTGACTTTTCAAAGAGTAAACGGTCTATTAACAATGAATCCAGATGCTTTATTCTATGCAGAAACTGACGGACTTTGTATAAATTTATTTGACCCGGTACAGCTAGATGAAGTTGAAGCTGAAATAATAGATACACCTTTATTAATAAGTTGTGATATGGGTGATAAGACAGAGGGAGAGATAGTAAGCGAAATAAATTTAATAAGCAACAGCAGAATAAAGAAGAAACTTTTAAATTTAATAGTTTCTCTTTGGTTGGACGTATTTTATGTTCCTCACAAAATAAAGGTTGTATAAATAGCATTTTGGGGTATAATTAAAATGAAAATATATAAGGAGAGATACAGATGAAGGATTTGATTGTTATTGGAATAGAATCAAGCTGTGATGAAACATCTTGTTCTATTGTTAAAAATGGAAGAGAAGTTCTTTCTAATATAATATCTTCACAGATTGACATTCATAAGAAATTTGGAGGAGTTGTTCCTGAGGTTGCCTCAAGAAAGCACGTTGAAGTTATAAGTAATGTGGTAAAAGAGGCAATAGAGAAGGCAAATATATCCTTTGAAGATATAGATTTAATAGCTGCAACATATGGTCCTGGTCTTGTTGGTGCTCTTCTTGTAGGATTATCCTATGCCAAGGGATTAGCATTATCCTTAAATAAACCCTTTGTTGGAGTAAATCACATAGAGGGCCATATAGCAGCAAACTACATAGCACACAAGGAATTAGAGCCACCCTACCTATGCCTTATAGTTTCCGGTGGACATACACATCTTGTTCTTGTTAAGGACTATACTGAATTTGAAGTATTAGGAAGAACAAGGGATGATGCAGCAGGAGAAGCCTATGATAAGGTTGCAAGAGCTTTAGGACTAGGTTATCCAGGAGGACCTCTAATTGATGCCTTAGCAAAAGAGGGAGATGAATATGCAGTAGATTTTCCAAAGGCATACCTTGAAGATGAAAGTTTTGATTTTTCCTTTAGTGGACTCAAATCTGCAGTTTTAAACTACTTAAATAAAATGCAGATGACGGGAAAAGAAATTAAAAGGGAGGATATTGCAGCAAGTTTTCAAAGGTCTGTTGTTGAGATATTGACTGAAAAGGCAATAATTGCGGCAAAAAAATATAATATGAAAACAATTTGTCTTGCAGGTGGTGTTGCAGCAAATTCTAAGTTAAGAGATACATTAGCAAAAGAATGTAAAAAAGAAGGAATTAATTTTTACTATCCACCGATTAGTTTATGTACAGATAATGCTGCAATGATAGCAAGTGCAGGATATTATAATTATAATGCAGGGCTTGTGTCGAATTTAGGGCTCAATGCATATCCTTCATTAAAAATAGGACAAAGATTGTAGAATTTGTGGATATTTTGGATATGTTAACATATTAAGTGTGGATAAAGTGGATAAATCTGCAAAAGCTCCACAAAACAGCCTGCAAAACCTGTGGATAATATTGTGGACAATGTGGATATAACTTAATTTTTTGAAAAAAATAAAGATAATTAATTTTAGATTATCTTTATTTTTTATTGTATTATTGCAATTACATAAAAAGGAAATGAATAAGTAAAAGAAGAAATAAAGAGAAAATAATAGAAAAAAGTCAAAAAAGTACAAAAAAAGCTTTCATTTTAGCAAAATATGTTATATTATATAATTAGTCATTTAGAAAAATATCTATAATTTTTGTGTTGAATTAGGGGGAAGTCGAATGAATTTTGATAAATACTTCCAAAGAGGTGTTAGGTATACCCTAATTAACACCGACGATGATTATGCTTATGATGTGATTGCGGCGTTTATATCGTGGGGAATTAGAAATAATAGAAAGTGTTATTATTTTGTCGATAGAGATGTTCTAACAAGCCTTGATTTTTATTTAAGGCAGGCAAATATGGATATGATTGAACTTATTGCGAGTAATAAATTAATAGTTCAATCTTCTCAGATTTTCTTTGAAAATAATAATGTAAATTCAGCATATCAAAACATCAAGGATATGGCAAAGGATGCAGTTATGGATGGATATGACGGAATAGCCATAATTTCCGATAGAGAAGCCTTTTGTCATAGCGATTATGATGAGGAGTTTTTATATAACTATGAAAAGGAATTAAACGATATATTTGAAAAATATCCAGTTTCAGCTATAAGCTGCTATAATATAGACAAATTTGGTGTTGATGCTCTTTTTGCAATAACACATTTAAATCCTAATTTTATATATAAGAACAACGATGAGGTATATGTTCATATAAATGATGAAGGGTTTTTCACAAAGGAAGAAACATTAGGAATTGTACAGGAATTTTTAAAGAAGAGAGAAAAGGTAATAAGAGAAAATAAAGTATATAAATTTATAAGCAAATTATCTGGAGAATTGTCCTATAAAAAGGATGAAGGTGAGATACTTGAGACAGCATTAAACATAATATGTAGTTCTATTTCAGCAAATAGAGGTTTTGTTGTACTATTTGAAAACAATGATTTGCCAAAGGATTTTAATTCTGACTATGTAATATCTTATAATATTAATGATGATATAGTAAATACATATAAACAGCATATTGAAGGTGGAACTTATAATCCAAAGGTAACTTTTTCAAAATTAAACTGTTTAGTATATCATACTAAAGATATATCAGGGCCAATAAAGGATGTTATGCAAAAGAACAATATATTGTCTTGTATAACAATTCCGATAAAGTTTGATGATGATATATTAGGATGTATGTGGCTTTCAAGTCAAGACAAGTATTTCTCCTTTGAAGATAGTTCTGAGTTTTTATATATGGTATGTCAAACGATAGGCAAAATGCTTGTGGAATATAGAAGGTATAAAAAGATACAGGACAGTTTAATTCAATCAAGAAAGATGCAGGCATTAGGAGAGTTAACCGGTGGTATAGCCCACGAATTTAACAATATATTAACTCCAATATTGGGATATATACAAATTTTAAAAAATAACATAGACGACCCTATACTTAATAGATATATAGAACTTATTGAGGAAAGCGCAAAGGATGGAGCAAAAATAGTAAAAAGAATACAGGAATTTTCAAAGCAAAAGCATAAGGAAAAGGAACTTTGTGATATAAACAGGATTATTATTCAATCTGTTGAAATTACAAAACCAAAATGGACCTATGAATCTCAAATAAGTAAGAAGAGTATTGATGTAAAATTAGATTTAAAGGCAAAGGGATTTGTTGAAGGCACAGCTACTGAGCTTAGAGAAGTATTTGTTAATATAATCTCTAATGCCATAGATGCTATGCCAAATGGCGGATTCTTGAGTATAGAGTCATTTAATAAGAAGGGAAATATAGTGGTAAAAATAAAGGACACTGGAGTTGGTATGACTGAGGAAGTTAAAGAGAAGATATTTGAGCCCTTCTTTACAACAAAAAATGAAAGAGGAAATGGACTTGGGCTTTCTATTGTTTACTCAATAATTGAGGAAATGAATGGACATATAGATGTATCAAGCCAAGTTAATGAAGGAACTGAATTTGAGATCAAACTGCCTGCAAAGGGTGCAGGATTAAGCAGAGAACATCTTAATGAAAGTTGTGAAGAAAAGCAAATTTATAAAATATTAGTTATAGATGATCAAGAGCCAGTTGCAGTGGCAGTATCAGAGATGCTAAAGAGTCTTGGACACGACTCGGTTTATGTAGTTGATGATAGGGAAGCCCTTGAACTTATAGAAAAATATGATTTTGATGCAGTAATGTGTGATCTTGCTATGCCAAATTGCACAGGTGCTGAGCTTTCTGAAAAAATAAAGCAGAAGAAGGATATACCAGTAGTTCTAATGACAGGATGGCTTGGTAATCTAAATGATTCTGATAAGAAATATATAGATGATATAATACAGAAGCCCTTTTCAATTGAAGAGCTTAAAGATACAATCCAAAGAATATGCAAAAATAAAGTGGGCAAATAGCCCACTTATTCTTTAAATAATTCAGATTCGTTTAATCTGTAGCTCAATATCATTAAACTTTCACTTAGATGTACATTTTCTACTATAACATCATCTGGTGCATTTAAATCCGTTGGAGCAAAGTTCCATATACCTTTAATTCCATTTTTAATCATTATGTCTGCAACCATTTGTGCGTGCTCCTTTGGAACACATATAATACCTATATCTATTGGATTTTCCTTAAGGTATGTATCTAAACAATCTACATCCTTAACTTCAATATCCCTTATTTTAATTCCAATAAGCTTTGGATTTTTATCAAAAATAGCCTGTAGATGGAATCCTAACCTTTCAAACTTTGCATAGTTTGCAACAGCTTGCCCTATATTACCTGCACCAACAATTATTGTTTTATAATTCTTATCAAGTCCAAGTATTTTTCCTATTTGGTCATATAAATCCTTAACGTTATAACCATATCCCTGTTGCCCAAAGTCACCAAAACAGTTTAAATCCTGCCTTATTTGAGAAGCTGTAAACCCTATTCTTTCTGAAAGTTCCTTTGAAGATATCCTATCTATATCTTTTCTTAAAAGTTCACCTAAATACCTATGATATTTTGGCAATCTTCTGATAACTGCCATCGAAATTTTAGTTTCCTTTGCCATATAGCTTCACTTCCCATCCTTATAATTTTCCCCTATCATATATGTTATAATATGCAAGAATTAATGTCAATTACCTAAAAAGTATTGCCTTAAAGATGGGTTAATATTAAAATTAATCTGTTAAGCTATTTTAAGTTGAGGTGAAAAAATGGCAATTCTTTATGTTAACAATATAAAAAAGTCTTATGGAGTAGATGTAGTTTTAGATGGTGTAAACTTAATAATAAATGAAGGCGATAAAATCGGATTTGTTGGAAGAAATGGTGCAGGTAAAACTACTCTTTTTAAAATAATAACAGGTAGCATAAAGCAGGATGAGGGGGAAATAATTCTACAAAAGGGAAAGACTCTTGGGTATCTTTCGCAAAACTTAGACATAGATGAAAATCTTACTGCCTTTGAAGAGGTTATGAAGGTATTTTCAGATATAAAAGAGATAGAAGAAAGAATGAGGCAGATTGAAGGGGAGCTTTCAGATCCAAATTCTGACCACGAAAGGCTTCTAAAGGAATATGGAAGGCTTCAGGTGGAATTTGAAAATAGAAATGGATATAGCTGTGAAAGCTATGCAAAGGGTGTACTTATTGGACTTGGACTTCTTGAGGAGGAAATAAACAAAAAAATTTGTTATCTATCAGGAGGACAAAAAACAAGAGTAGCTCTTGCAAAATTGCTTTTAAAAAGCCCTGATGTTCTTTTATTAGATGAACCAACCAACCATCTTGATTTAGAAGGAATAGCCTTCCTTGAAAATTTCCTTAAGGAGTATAAGGGAACTGTGCTTATTATTTCCCACGATAGATATTTCCTTGATGTAATAACCAATAAAACGGTTGAAGTTTTAAATGGTAAAGTAGAAGAATATGGAGGAAATTATTCTTATTTCATTAAAGAAAGAAAAAATAGAATAGAGCAGAGGGTAAAGGAATACGAATTAAAACAGAAGGAAATAAAAAGGCTTGAAGAGATGATAGAAAGGTTTAGGTCCTTCAATCGAGAAAAAAGTATAAAACAAGCAGAGAGTAAAGAGAAGATGTTGTTAAAATTGGAGGAAACTTTAGGAGATAGACCAATAACCTATGAAGAAAATGTAAAGATAAGTTTTGATACAAGAATAAAAAGCGGTAATGACGTTCTCCAGATTGAAGAACTGTCTAAATCCTATGGAGAGAAGGTTCTTTTTAATAATATTAATTTAATGATTAGAAAAGGTGAAAAGGTTGCACTTATAGGAGAAAATGGACGTGGAAAAAGCACACTTTTAAAAATAATAAAGGGTGAAGTACAGCCTGATAGTGGATATATAAGGCTTGGCAGAAATGTAGAGATTGGATATTATGACCAGGAACAAAGGGACTTAAATCCTGAAAAAACAATATTAGATGAGGTTTGGGATGAATTCCCACAAAAAACAGTCAGAGAAATAAGAAATGCACTTGCAGCCTTTCTCTTTAAAGGAGACGATGTGTTTAAACAGATAAAGGATTTATCTGGCGGTGAAAAGTATAGGTTAAATCTACTTAAGCTTATGTTGAAGAAGGCTAATTTTCTACTTCTTGATGAGCCTACAAACCATTTAGATATATTAACAAGGGAGGAGCTTGAGGATACCCTTTTAGAATATGATGGAACTATTTTTGTAATATCCCACGATAGATATTTCCTAAATAAAGTTGTACAAAAGATATGCGAGCTTGAGGAGAACAGTATTGTTGAATATCTTGGAAATTACGACTACTATATAGCTAAAAAAAATGCAAAGGAAGATGAAATAGTAGTTAATGAGGAAGGAAAAACAAAAACCCAAATAGAGAAGGAAAAGAAAAAAATAAAGCAGGAAAGGGATAAGATTAGAAATTTAAAAAATGAAATTAAAAAAGTAGAGGCAGAAATAGAGAAAAAGGAAAAAACTATAGCAGAGTTAGAAGAGGAACTTTGCAAAGAGGAAGTCTATACAAATCCTGATAGGACAAGAGATATAAATCAACAAATAATTAATTTAAAGGATGAATTAGAAAAGTGCTATGAGATATGGGAAGAGCTTTTAGCAAATATTGAAGAATAAAGAAAGCACCTAATTATGTGTAAATGTTAGCTTTAATTAGCAAGTTACACATAATTAAGGTGCTCTTCTATATTATAGTGAACTTTAAGTTGATAGAAAATTGTGAAAACATTATAATAAATATGGGGAATGCAAAAATGTTATTGATTTAACAATGGGGGGATAATATGGAGAACATATCTTTTGAAAAGAGGGACAATGTTGCAGTTCTAAAGATTTCTCGTCCAAAATTTCTAAATGCATTAAATTCCAATACTCTACTTGAACTTGATAGTATCATTGAAGATGTAAAAAGGGATAAGGACATCTACGTTCTTGTTATAACAGGTGAAGGCAACAAGGCCTTTGTTGCAGGAGCTGACATAAAAGAGATGTCCAATATGTTTGTATTTGAGGCAAGGGAGTTTTCTATTTTAGGAAATAGTGTATTTAGAAAAATTGAAGAATTAGAGATACCAACCATAGCTGCAGTAAATGGATATGCATTAGGTGGTGGATGTGAATTGAGCCTATGCTGTGATATTAGAATTGCATCTGAAAATGCAAAATTTGGGCAACCAGAGGTTACTTTAGGAATAACTCCAGGTTTTGGAGGAACACAAAGGCTTGCAAGAATAATTGGAACATCAAGGGCAAAGGAACTTATATACACAGGCAGAATGATTGATGCTAAAGAGGCAGAAAAAATAGGATTGGTTAACAAGGTAGTGCCACAGGAAAATTTAATGGATGAGGTTATGGATTTGGCAAATTCAATCTCAAAGAATGCACCAGTGGCTGTTAGAATGTGTAAAGTTGCAATAAACAGAGGAATAGATGTTGATATTAAAACAGGAATTCAATATGAAGCAGAAATATTTTCCCACTGTTTTTCAACAGAGGACCAAAGGGATGCAATGGCAGCCTTTTTAGATAAAAGAAAAGTAGATAAGTTTAAAAACAGATAGGGGGTAACAGGTATGGATTTTTCATTAACAAGAGAACAGCAGCTATCAAAACAAATGTTTGAAAAGTTTGTAGAAAATGAAGTAAGACCAATAGCAGCAGAGATTGATAA
>NZ_JAIHAO010000035.1:0-35943 GCF_020054765.1 Caloramator sp.
ACGTGCCGAGCCGAGCGGCCATCAGGACGATGGCATCGCGAGGGTAGGACTTTTTCAAACAAAGAAAAGCTTAGAATTGCTTAGCAAAATGAACTGATGCCTAAGAAATCCTTCATGGAGCTAATCAATATATAACTTTTTCAACAGCTGTTCTTATTTTATCAATTTTCTTTTATCTCTATATTACCTGCAATATTAGCTTCATTAAGATTATTATTCTCAGACCCCTTTACAAATCTATATACAAACAAGAACCCTACTATAATAACAATAGTTGTAAGTATCCCTGCCTCTGGTCCAAAAGCTCCACCTGTAATTATATTCTCCTTTAAATTTGAAACTGTTATTATTCCCCTCGCCTCTTGACCACTTACTGAAAGCCCAAATACATTTCCTTGAAAGTAGTTCCAAGTTAAATGATAACCAATTGCCATCATTAGATTATCAGTCTTTAGCGTCATATATGCAAAAAGAACTCCCACAAGAAAAATATTAAATATACCAAACCAATTTAAATTCGGATTAAATACGTGAAGTAGTGCAAATATTATTGATGATACAATTATAGCCATCTTTTCTGAATTTTGTTCCTTTAAAGCATATAAGCAATATCCTCTACTAAATAATTCTTCATTAAGAGCAACTAAAGTAAATATAATAAGTCCAGTTATATTATTTATTGAAAAATTTAATCCCTTTTCTACTGTTACATTACCTGTCAAGCTTATTACAACAAAAATGAAGGTCATTGAAACTGCACCCAATAGTAACCCTATTAATAAATGTTTCAAACTGTTTTTATTAAACCTTAAACCTATATCCTTAAATCTCTTTTTATCTATTGCACTAAGTATAATAAATACAGATAGTATTACAGCAGTCATTGATAATATTTTGATAATGAACCAATATATAGTATTTTCTCCTAAAATCAATCCTACTACTTCCTCTGATGTTAAAAAATTTCCTTCAAGCACAGATTTAAAACCTAAAAACACACTTCCAATTATTCCAACAAAAGCTCCAAAGAGAACTTGAAAAACAAAACTTAATAATAGGACTAATCCAATCCTCCAACCTGATCTTATTTTTCCCTGATTATCCTTTAATATTTTCATTGTATCCTCCCTTTTTTACAATTTTAGTAAATTATATAACAACATCTTATTTCAATCAAGCAAAAAAAGGTAAAATGTATATTATAAATTCATTATCTTAATAAATTAAATTAATAAATTATTGTACTGCCTATTTATCTATGATAAACTATTTTAAGAAAATTATGTAAAAGAGGGAAACAAAATGAAAAAGCGTATTGCATTGTTTTTAATTATCATTTTAACTATTATTAACCTTGCAGGTTGTAGCTTTAAAGCGACAAAAACAGAAACAAAAAAGACACTTATTAGAGAACCAGAGTGGATAAAAAACTCTGTTATCTATGAAGTAAACGTAAGACAGTACACTAAGGATGGTACATTTAAAGCATTTAAAGAGCATCTCCCAAGGCTTAAGGAAATGGGCGTTGATGTTCTTTGGTTTATGCCAATATACCCCATTTCAGAAAAAAACAGAAAGGGAACCTTAGGCTCCTACTACTCAATAAAGGATTACAAGGCAGTAAACCCAGAATATGGTACACTTGAAGAATTTAAAGAACTTGTAGATGAGTGCCATAAAATGGGATTTAAAGTTATATTAGACTGGGTAGCAAACCATACAGGTTGGGATCACCTTTGGATTAAAAACAAGGATTGGTACCTAACAGACAGTGAGGGAAATATAGTAAATCCTCCAGGAACCGACTGGACAGATGTTGCACAGTTAAATTACAAAAATGAAGAAATGAGAAAGGCAATGATTGATGCAATGGTATTTTGGGTAAAAGAGGTTGGAGTTGATGGATATAGATGCGATGTTGCAGGAAGAGTTCCTGTTGATTTTTGGGAAAAGGCAAAGGAGGAGCTTGAAAAAATAAAACCTGTTTATATGCTTGCCGAAGATGAAGGCAACAGAGAATATCTAAATAAGGTCTTCAACAGCAACTACAACTGGAGGCTTATGCACCTTATGGAGAGCATTGCAAATGGAAGGACTGATGCCTTTGGAATAAGACGTTTTGCTGAAAACTTTGATAAAATTTATCCAAACCACAGCTACCCAATGAACTTCATCACAAACCACGATGAAAACTCCTGGAATGGAACAGAATTTGAAAGAATGAAGGATGCTGTTGATGTTATGGCAATGCTAACCTTCACACTTCCTGGAATTCCTCTTATATACTCTGGACAAGAGGCTGCCTTAGATAAGAGACTTAATTTTTTTGAAAAGGATGAAATAGACTGGAAAAACTACCCTAAGCAAGATTTCTATAAGAATTTAATTAGACTAAAGAAGGAAAACAAAGCTCTTTGGAATGGAGAACACGGAGGAAGTATAAAATTCATTGATGTTAAAAATGATAATGTTCTTGCCTTTGTGCGTGAAAATGAGGGCAATAGGGTTTTAGTTTTTGCAAACCTTTCAGATAAGAGCTTCGATTTAGATGTTCCACTAAATGAGTATGCAGGAAGGTATACTGATTTTAATACTATTGATAAAGTGAAATTAAAGAAGAACCATTTAGTTAAATTTTCTCCTTGGAGTTATACAATATATGTAAGTAGTAAGTAAAATATAAATATCACCTATCAGTTTGTTGACAAATCTAATTGTAAGCTAAAATCTGAAAAGGCCCCATAAATGGATTTCAATGGACTCTTTCGTAAGCTTTAGCAATTCTTAGCTTTTCGACTTTGGAAAAGTCCGTAATTTGGCACAAGACGTGCCGAGCCGAGGGTCCATCAGGACGATGGCATCGCGAGAGTAGGACTTTTTCAAACAAAGAAAAGCTTAGAATTGATTAGCGAAATGAACTAATGCCTTAAAATCCTTTATGGGGCTAATCAATATATAACTTTTTCAACAGCCTGTAAAAGGTGCGTAGCACCTTTTACTTATATATCCTTTCTATAATGCATCCCCTCAAACTTTATCTTTTCTATCTCTTTATAAACCTTCTCCCTTGCTAACTCTAAAGTCTCTCCAACTGCTGTTAAAGATAACACTCGTCCACCATTTGTATAAAACCTGCCGTCATCTAATTTAACTCCTGAAATAAATACGTCTACATCTTTTATAGATTCAAGTCCAAATATTTCATCCCCTAATATAGGTGATACAGGATATCCTCTACTTGCTAAAACAACATTGCAGGAGGCTCCATCTATCCATTTAAACTCACATTCATCTAATCTTCCATTTAATGTCTTTAAAATAAGCTCTACTAAATCACTCTTTAAAAGAGGTAAAATTGCCTGAGCCTCAGGATCTCCAAATCTTACATTATACTCAAGAAGATATGGGCCTTCCTTTGTTATCATTATTCCAAAATAAATAAATCCTTTATAATCTAAGTTTTCCTCTCTTATTCCTAAAAGAGTCCTTTCCATTATATCCTCTTTAAACTTTTCAAAGACATCATCTGTTACATACCTATTAGGTGCAACAACTCCCATTCCTCCTGTGTTTGGTCCCCTATCATTATCCATAAGCCTTTTGTGGTCCTTTGCTGAAACAAAGGGCTTTATAGTTTTACCATCGGTTATACATATAATAGAAGCTTCAACTCCCTCAAGATATTTCTCTATCACAACTCTTTTGCCAGAACCTTTAAATAAATCCTCCACCATAAAGCTAAATAAAGTATCCTCTGCCTCATCTTTGCTACTACAAATTACAACTCCCTTACCCTGTGCCAGGCCATCTGCCTTTATTACAACAGGATATTTAACCTTATTTAAATACTCTTTGGCCTTTTCAAATTCTTCAAAAACCTCATAAGAAGCTGTTTTTACTCCATACCTTTTCATAAACTCCTTTGAATAGGCCTTACTTCCCTCAAGAAGGGCTGCTTTCTTACTTGGCCCAAATATTTTAATCCCGTTTTCCCTAAATTTATCTACAGCCCCAAGTATAAGATATTTCTCTGGCCCTACAACTACCAAATCTACTCCTTCACTCTTTGCAAAGTCTATTATGTCCTCTATGTCTTCTAAATCAACATTTTGGCACTTTTGCTCCAACATTGTTCCTACATTTCCTGGGCATACATATACTTTAGAACATAATGAACTTTCTGCTAACTTTTTAGACAGTGCGTGTTCCCTTCCACCTGAACCTAAAACTAAAATCTTCATAAAATCACCTCAGTGTTTAAAATGTCTAACTCCAGTAAAGACCATTGCAATACCATACCTATTGCAGGCATCTATGGATTCCTTATCTCTTATTGAACCGCCAGGCTGCATAATAGCCCTTATACCATATTCATTTGCCTTTTCAACAACATCCTCAAAGGGAAAGAAGGCATCTGACACAAGGCAAGTAGCCCCTTTACCCCTCTCTAATGCCTGACAAGCTGCCCATATTCTATTTACCTGACCTCCTGCAATCCCAATAGCCATCTTATCCTTAACAACTACAATCGCATTAGATTTTACATACTTTACAACCTTCATTCCAAAGAGCATATCCTCCATCTCTTTATCTGTTGGCTTTTGCTCTGTAACATATCTAAATTCGCTAACTAACTTTTTATCTACATCCTGTACTAAAATTCCACCATCTGTGCTTATATACTCTAATTTATCCTTTGGTGTTGACAATGCCTTTATAACTCTTAGATTTTTCTTCTCCTTTAAAATTAGAAGTGCATCCTCATCATAATCTGGTGCTATTACTATTTCTAAGAATATATCTATAAGCTTTTCAGCTGTTCTTTTGTCAACCCTTCTATTAAATGCAACAATTCCTCCAAATATGGATATCTTATCACACTCATAGGCTCTAATATATGCATCAAATACGTCTTCTCCTACTGCAACTCCACAGGGGCTATTATGCTTTACTGCACAGCAGCAGGGTTCATCAAACTCACAAACAACCTTCCAAGCTATATCCATATCCTTTAGGTTGTTATAAGAAAGTTCCTTTCCATTTAGCTTTTCAAAATCCTTTATGGCACCACATCCTACTGTCTTTGTATAGTATGCTGCCCTTTGGTGTGGATTTTCTCCATATCTTAAATCCATAGATTTTTTATAGGATAAAGTTAGGTATTCTGGGAAATCATCATCAAGAAGAAAATTGGATATGGCTGCATCATAGGCAGATGTTAAATTAAATACCTTTCCTGCAAGATATCTTCTCTTTTCTAATTTTACATCTCCATAGTTTAAAATCTCATCCATAACCATAGCGTAGTCCTTTGGATCACATATAGGAACAACATATTTATGATTTTTAGCAGCAGACCTTAACATCGAAGGACCGCCTATATCTATAAACTCTATCTTTTCATCATCCTTTAAATCATCCTCTACCTTTTCAAAGAAGGGATACAGGTTTACAACAACAAAGTCAATATACTCTATTCCTCTTTTACTTAACTGCTCAACGTGCTTTTCATTATCCCTTACTGCTAAAAGTCCTGCGTGAACTACTGGATGTAATGTCTTTACCCTTCCATCTAATATTTCATCAAAACCTGTTATAGAACTTACCTCGACTACATCTATACCTTTCTCCTTTAGGTATTTAAAGGTTCCTCCTGTTGAAATTATCTCAACACCCCTATCTGATAAAAACTTAGCAAATTCATAAATCCCTTCCTTATTATATACACTGATTAATGCCCTCATAATCCACCTCCAGTTTTTTTATAGCCTCAACTATAGCTATATGTTCTTCCCTTTGAACCTTCCTCTTTATATCTTCAATTTTATCCTCATAATCCACAGAAACAGTCCTTTGAAGTATTATTCTTCCTGTATCTACTCCCTCATCAACAAAATGAACCGTACAGCCTGTTATCTTCTCCCTATTATCTAAAACAGCCCTATGCACATTATCCCCATACATCCCAACACCTCCAAACTTTGGAAGCAATGATGGATGAAGGTTTATTATTCTATCCTTATAATCCTTTAATATATCTCCCTTTAGTATTGATAAAAATCCTGCCAAAACAATAAAATCCGCTCTATATTTAACTAATTCATAAATTCTATCCGAAAGCTCATCCCTATAGGCTTTTCTATCTAAAATGTATGTCTCTATTCCTCTTTTTTTTTGCCCTCTCTATTCCATAACACTTTCTATCTGATATAACTAAAACAACCTTTGATTTTATCTCATCTTTTTCTACTGCATTTAGTATTGCCTCAAGGTTAGTACCATTTCCTGATACAAGGACGGCTATATTAAACATACCCTTCCACCGCCCTTTACCACTTCTCCAATTATATATGCCCTTTTCCCACCTTCTTCTATTGTCCTTACTACTTCTTCAGCTTCATTTTTATCCACACAAATAACAAAACCTATTCCCATATTGAAGGTTCTATACATTTCTGTCTCCTCTACACCTCTTTGCTTAAAAAGTTTAAATATCTCTGGTATTTCATAACTATCTTTATATACTACTGCATCAAAATCACCCTTAAACATCCTTGGAATATTTTCTAAAAATCCTCCTCCTGTTATGTGAGCCATTCCTTTAATTTCAAATCTATCTAAAAGAGGGAAAACATCCCTTACATAAATATTAGTTGGAGTTAAAAGAACATCTCCTATCCTTTTATCTTTAAATGGTTCGTCAAGGTCTGTAACGATTTTTCTTATTAATGAATATCCGTTGCTGTGGCATCCTGAAGACTCTATTCCAACAAGCAAGTCTCCCTCTTTTATTTTGCTGCCATCAACAATTTTATCCTTCTCAACAATTCCAACACAAAATCCAGCAATGTCAAACTCTCCATCCTCATAAAAACCTGGCATTTCTGCTGTCTCTCCTCCGATTAAACTACATCCTGCCAAAATACACCCATCCTTTATTCCGTTTATAACATTAAAGGCATCCTCTGCACTTAGCTTACCACAGGCAAAATAGTCAAGGAAAAACAAAGGTTTTGCACCGTTGCATAAAACGTCATTTACACACATCGCAACACAATCTATTCCAATTGTATCAAGCTTTTTCATATCTATGGCAATCTTCAGCTTTGTTCCAACACCATCACAGCCTGATACCAATACAGGATTTTTATAATTTTTAATTTCAAATAGGGCACCAAAACCTCCAACACCCTCAAGTACACCCTCTGTATAAGTTTCCTTAACCATTCCCTTTAGCATTGAAACAAGCCTATTACCTTCATCTATGTTTACACCAGCATCACAATATCTCATATCACTCTTTCCTTTCAAACATAAATTTATCTGCCTCAAAGGGGGCTGAAACAGGATATATACCATTAAAACAGCCTAAACAAAAGCTTTTTGCATCGAGGGCATCTAAAAGTCCCTCTATACTTAAAAAACCTATGCTATCTGCACCAAGTTCTCTTCCTATTTCCTCCTCATTTAAGTTTGAACCTATAAGCTGACTTCTTCTTGGAGTATCTATACCAAAATAGCAGGGATATTTTACAATAGGAGATGCAATTCTTACGTGTACCTCCTTTGCACCATTTTTTCTTAAAAGTTCAATTAGCCTCTTCATAGTAGTTCCGCGTACTATAGAATCGTCCACCAACACTATTCTTTTTCCCTCTATATTTACCTTTAGTGGATTTAATTTCATTGAAACAGCAGCTTCCCTAAGCTCTTGTGTTGGTGCAATAAAGGTTCTGCCTACATATTTGTTCTTAACAAAACCCATTCCATATGGAATTGATGAAGCCTTTGCATATCCTACAGCAGAATGGGTACCTGAATCTGGTACGCCAACTACAATATCTGCATCACAGGGCTTTTCTTTAAAAAGATTTTCTCCTGCCTTAACCCTTGAAATATAAACATTTATTCCATCTATTGTACTATCTGGCCTTGCAAAGTATATATATTCAAAGGAGCAGGTTTTAAGGGAGGTTCTCTCTATCATCTTATAGCTTCTAAGTCCCTCTTTATCTATAACAACTATTTCACCCGGTTCTACATCTCTATAAAACTCTCCACCTACCGCATCTATTGCACAGCTCTCAGATGATAAAATATAATCATCTCCAAGCCTTCCTATGCAAAGGGGCCTTATACCATTTGGGTCTCTTACTACAATTAATCTGTCCTCTGTTAGAAGAAGAATGGCATAGGAACCCTTAACTGCTTGGATTGCATCAAAGCAGGCCTTCTCTATTCCCTTTTTGTAGCCTCTTGCAATTAGGTTTAATACCACCTCAGAATCAATAGAAGTCTGAAATATACAACCTGCCTCCTCTAAAAGCTCCCTTATAATATCTGCATTAACTAAATTTCCATTATGGGCAATGGAAATACTTCCAAGTTTATATTTACTCAAAAGAGGCTGTGCATTTTGAAGGTTTGAATCGCCGGTTGTTGAGTATCTAACGTGGCCTATTGCAGAATAGCCTATCATTTTATCTAAATCTTCCCTTTTTAAAGCATCTCCAACAAGTCCCATACCTTTTTTTAGATTTACTACCTCACCATCCGAATAGGCAACTCCTGCACTTTCCTGCCCCCTATGCTGAAGGGCATAAAGCCCATAGTAGACTATCTCCCCAACCTTCTTTTTTTCCCTTGAAAAAACACCAAATACTCCACACTCTTCTTTAAACTTATCTAATCCATAATGCATTGGAGCTCCTCCTCCCAAACCCTCTTTAAATCGCAAATATTTTTATCTATAACCATTATTCCGTTTATATTAACTTCAATCCTGCTGCCCTTTGTTTCCCCAATTACCTCAGCCAAAACTCCATATCTTTTAAATTCAGTTATTATTTCATCTACATATTCCTTTTTAGCCGATAGAATAAACCTTCCTTGGCTTTCAGAAAATAGGAATATATCCTCCCTTAAATTTGTCTTTACATTTACCTCTACCCCTATTTCATTCTTAAAGGCACATTCACAAAGTGCTACAATCATTCCACCCTCTGATACGTCGTGGGCACTTTGTATCAAACCTTCTTTTATTAGTTTTGTTAAGCACTCTATCGTATTCTTTTCAATTTCAGGATAACACCTTGGTGCACTACCTAAGACCTTGCCATATACTACCTTTAGATATTCACTTGCGCCTATTTCATTTAAGGTTTCTCCAACTAAGATAATAGAATCACCTAATTCCTTAAAATCTATTGTACAAGCTTTGTTTTTGTCCTCCAAAAGACCAACCATCCCTATTGTTGGAGTTGGATATATTCTTGTTTTATTTGATTCATTGTAAAAGCTTACATTACCACTTACAACTGGAGTATTTAATACCCTACTTGCCTCAGTTATACCTAAAATTGCCTGTCTAAATGTATAATAAACCTCCTCATCCTCAGGATTTGCAAAGTTTAGACAGTCTGTTATTGCAATTGGGGTTGCTCCTGTTGCTGCTATATTTCTTGCCGCCTCACACACTGCAATCTTTGCACCTTCATAGGGGTCTAAATAGCAATACCTTGAATTGCAGTCAACCGTTAAGGAAAGTGCCTTATCTGTTCCTTCAACTACAACAACAGCAGCATCTCCTCCCGGCCTTACTATTGTGTTGGTTCTAACCATATAATCATACTGCCTGTAAACCCATTCCTTTGAGGCTATATTTTCAGACTTTAAAACTTTAATTAATGCTTCATTTAAATCCTCTAATCTTTTAATACTATCTATATCAAAATATAGTTCATCTAAATATTTAGGTCTTCTATAAGGTCTTAGGTTTGCCTTTGTACCATCTCCTAAAAGTTCAACCGGTACACAGCCTACTACCTCATCACCTACTGTTACAGTTAAATTTTTATCCTCTGTTATTTCTCCTATAACTGTTGCGTTTAGATTCCACTTTTTAAATACCTTTAATATCTCCTCTTCATACCCCTTTTTTACAACCAAAAGCATTCTCTCCTGTGATTCTGAAATCATTATCTCCTCTGGAAGCATATTTTCTTCCCTTGTAACAACCTTTGAAACATCTATTTTAATTCCGCATCCACCCCTTAGGGCCATCTCACAGCTTGAGGAGGTTAGTCCTGCTGCACCTAAGTCTTGTACTGCGACTACATATTCCTTATCCATAAGTTCAAGACAAGCCTCAAGTAGAAGCTTTTCCATAAAAGGGTCTCCAACCTGAACAGCAGAACGCATAGCCTCTGACTCCTCTGTTAAATTACAGGAGGCAAAGCTTGCTCCACCTATTCCATCACGTCCTGTTGTGTGTCCAACCAATATTACACTATTTCCAACCCCTTGGGCTATTGCCCTCTTTAGCTTATCCTTTTTTATTATTCCAACACTCATTGCATTAACAAGTGGGTTATCACTGTAGCAGTCGTCAAACACAGTCTCTCCTGCAACTGTTGGAATCCCAACAGAGTTACCATAATTACCTATTCCGTTAACCACACCCTTTAGAAGCCTTTTATTTCTTTCATCATTTAGGTGTCCAAATCTAATTGAGTTTAAGTTTGCAATAGGCCTTGCACCCATTGTAAATATGTCTCTTAATATTCCTCCAACCCCTGTTGCAGCCCCTTGATATGGCTCTAAGGCTGATGGATGGTTGTGACTCTCTATTTTAAACACAACTGCCAAATCATCACCTATATCTACAGCACCAGCATTTTCACCCGGTCCTTGAAGAACCCTCTCTCCCTTTGTATTAAACAGTTTAAGTAGAGCCCTTGAGTTTTTGTAACTACAATGCTCTGACCATAAAACTCCCAACATAGAAAGCTCTAAATCATTAGGTTCTCTATTTAAACCTTCAACTATCCTTTTATATTCCTCCTTTGTTAAACCAACCTTTTCGTATCTATTCATTTTCACAAACCTCCTTAAGCTTTAGGCTCATTGCACTAACTTCCTTCTCTAATCTTTGTTTATATTCTGAAAGCTTTTCTGCTATTTTTTCATCATTTATTGATAACATCCTTAGAGCAAGTAGGGCCGCATTTTCTGCCCCACCTACTGCAACAGTTGCAACAGGTACTCCCTTTGGCATCTGAACTATTGAAAGAAGTGAATCGATACCCTGAAGTTTTGAAACAACTGGAACACCTATTACAGGGAGCGTAGTTAAGGATGCAACCATCCCTGGAAGATGTGCCGCTCCCCCCGCCCCTGCAATTATCACCTTTATTCCTCTATCTCTTGCACCCTTTGCAAACTCATACATTTTATCTGGAGTTCTGTGGGCTGAAACAACATCTATCTCATAATCAACATCAAATTCCTTTAAAACCTTTTCTGCTCCCTTCATAGTCTCATAATCTGAAATACTTCCCATTATAATTGCAACAGATGCCATATTAACATCCTCCTATAAATTCAAACTCCATATTAGAGAGTCTCTCTATTCCTTCTTCCAAATCATTACAAAGATAGGTTATATGCCCCATCTTTCTTCCCCTTTTAACTTCACTTTTTCCATATAGGTGTAAAAAGAGTCCCTCTATATTTAAAAGTTCCTCAAAACCCTTTAAATAATAGCTACCCTCTATATCTTTATCTCCAAGTATATTTCTCATAACTGCCTTTGAAATCTCTCTTGTACTTCCAAGGGGAAGATTTAAAATACTTCTTATGTGCTGTTCAAATTGACTTGTTATACAGGATTCAATTGTATGGTGTCCAGAATTATGGGGACGAGGTGCTATTTCGTTTATATATATATTTCCTTCTTTATCAAGGAACATCTCTATGCAGAATATTCCATAATCTCCTATTACCTCTATAAACCTATCTGCAATCTCATATATCTTATCTTCAGTCTTCTTATCTATCCTTGCAGGTGAAATGCTAAGGTGAAGTATGCTGTTTTTGTGGATGTTTTCAACAGGAGAGAAGTGTTTTATCTCTCCTCTTTTATTCCTTGCAACAAGTATTGATATTTCCTTTTCAAATTGAATTAGTTCCTCAATATAAAAATGATACTTAAGATTTGAAACAATGTCCTTAAGATGAGATGGGCTTTCTATCAAAATATTTCCCTTCCCGTCATATCCTCCCCTTGAAAACTTTAGCATACAGGGAAAGCTGTCTATTTTATCTAATTCATCCCTTTTATAAATCTTTGGTACATTAAAGCCCTTTTCCTTTAAAAAGAGCTTTTGATTTAGCTTATCTTGAATTATCTCGAGGGTATTTGAGGATGGTATAACCTCTCTACCTCTTTTTTCTATCTCCCTTAAAAACTCTACCGATATGTGTTCAAACTCATAAGTTATAACATCACATTGGTTTATAAAATCATCTATACTACTTAAATCATCATATCTTGAAACTATCTGAAAATCGGATACCTGTCCTGCAGGTGAATTATGAGTTGGGTCAAGTATTACAACCTCAAACCCCATCCTCTTTGCCTCAAAGGCGAGCATCCTTCCAAGCTGTCCTCCACCTACTATCCCAATCCTTTTCATACTATGCCTCCTTAAAATAGGCAATTATCGATTTAAAAAACACTAATCCATCCTCACCATCAAGAAGTTTGTCCTGTACCCTCTCTGGATGAGGCATCATTCCAAGTACGTTTCCTCTTTTATTTACAATACCTGCAATGTCTGCTACTGAACCATTTGGATTGTTTTGATATCTAAATACTATTTGGTTATTTTTTATAAGCTCCCTTAATCCCTCATCATCTATATAATAGTTACCCTCTCCGTGGGCTATTGGAAAGTTTACAATATCACCCTTTTTAAAAAGATTTGTAAAGGGAGTGTCGGTATTTTCTACTATTAATTTACAATCGCTACATATGAAATTCAGATTTTTATTTCTAAGAAGTGCTCCTGGAAGTGCCTTAAGTTCTGTTAGTATTTGAAAGCCATTGCATATTCCTAAA
Organism: Caloramator sp.; assembly: GCF_020054765.1. Taxonomy (NCBI): domain Bacteria; kingdom Bacillati; phylum Bacillota; class Clostridia; order Eubacteriales; family Clostridiaceae; genus Caloramator; species Caloramator sp. The sequence continues at coordinate 12,902 of NZ_JAIHAO010000035.1, forward strand.
ACAAGTTTTCCTTTTTCAATGTGTTCATTTATGTTTTCAAGTGCCTTTGCAAATCTTGCAATTGCACCACATCTTAAATAATCTCCATAGGAAAATCCACCTGGAAGAACTATTAAATCCTCGTCATCTATCTTTTCATCGTGCCATATATATTTAACTTCAACATTTAATCTTTCTAAAACCTTATAGGCATCTATATCACAGTTAGAACCTGGAAAAACTATAACCCCCGCCTTCATTCTATCACCTCAAACCTTACAGAATAGGTTTCAACCTCAAAGTTTACAAGAAGCCTCCTACACATCTCGTCTATCTTTTCACGGGCTGCCTCTATTTTATCCTCCTTTAAAAGTACCTCTATGTGCTTTCCTATTCTTACATCCTCTGCATAAAGAGAGAGCTTTTCAAGTCCCTTTTTAACTGCTGTACCCTGTGGGTCAAGTATGCTCTTTTTTAAGGTAACATCTATATATGCCTTAATCATCTTAACTCCTCCAATCTCTTTAAAATCTCTCTATAGCCTTCTATTACATTTCCCAAATCCTGTCTAAATCTGTCCTTATCGTATTTATATAAAGTTTCCTTATCCCAAAGCCTACAGGTATCTGGAGATATTTCATCTGCCAGTATAACTTCATGCCTTTTCCTTCCAAACTCAAGCTTAAAGTCGATTAGTATTATTCCTATTTCCTCAAACATATTTGTTAATAGGCTGTTTATTTTAAGGGCTGTATCATATATGTTGATAAGTTCATTCCTCTCTACCAATCCAAGTGCTATTGCGTGGTAATCATTTATTAGGGGATCCTGTAGAGAATCGTTTTTATATGAAATCTCAAGAATTGGCTCATTAAACTTTTGTCCTTCCTTTAAACCAAGCCTTTTTACTATGCTTCCTGCTGCATAGTTTCTAACAATAACCTCAAGGGGAACTATACTGACCTTTTTGACAAGCTGTTCTCTATCTGAAAGTTTTTCAATGAAGTGTGTTTTTATATTGTTTTCTTGAAGTTTTTTAAATATGATAGAAGAAATGCTGTTGTTTAGTATTCCTTTATCTAATATTACATCCTTTTTAAGACCATTAAAGGCTGTTGCATCATCTTTATAGTAGACGATTAGCTTATCAACCTCATTAGTCTCATAGACCTTTTTTGCCTTTCCTTCATAGAGCATATTTAATTTTTCCATATTAACACCCCTTTTATTGGAAATTGAAGTCCAGAGCATTTTGCTCTGGACTTTTAAATTAATGAGGGAGAAGTGCAAATCTTATGATGAAAAGAACTGCTAAAACATATACGGCAGGATTTACTTCTTTAGACTTGCCTGTAACTATTTTTACTATTGGATAGAATATCATACCTGCTGCTATACCATTTGCTATGCTGTAACTAAATGGCATAACTGCAATTGTAAGGAATGCTGGAAGTGCTTCTGTAAAATCATCAAAATTTATCTTAGTTATAGCACCCATCATTAGGGCACCAACGATTACAAGTGCTGGAGCTGTTGCCTCTGCTGGAACTATTCCAACAAGACCAGTAAAGAACATTGCAAGTAGGAACATAACTCCTGTTGTAAAGGCTGTTAGACCTGTTTTTCCACCTTCTGAAATTCCTGCAGTTGATTCAACATATGTTGTAACTGTACTTGTACCAAGCATTGCACCACAAGTTGTTGCAATAGCATCTGCAAGAAGTGCCTTGTTCATATTCTTCATCTTTCCATTTTCATTAAGTAGATTTGCTTTTTGAGCTGTTCCAACAAGTGTTCCAATTGTATCAAACATATCAACTAAGCTGAAGGATATAACAACCATAACAACGCTCATTATAGCACCAACTAGTCCTGCTTGGCCTAATCCTAAAAGTCCCTTAAAATCCATCTTCATAAATGTTGGTGAAACTGATGGAGGAGCAGATATTAACTTAACACCATCAATATTTGTTATTCCCATAGGAATTCCGATTATTGTTGTAGCTATTATTCCAATAAGTATTGAACCTTTAACGTTTCTTGACATTAATATTCCTGTTATTGTAATACCTATTAAAGTTAATAGTGCACGCTTATCTGTAAAGCTTCCAAAACCAACAAGTGTTGCTGGATTATCAACTATTATACTTCCACTCTTAAGTCCTATTAATGCTATGAAAAGTCCTATACCACCTGAAATTGCAAGCTTTAAGTTTTGTGGAATTGCATCAACTATCTTTTCTCTTAGAGAAGTTACTGTCATTAGTATGAATAATATTCCTGATATAAATACTGCTGCAAGAGCTTGTTGCCAAGTATAGCCTAATGTTAAACAAACGCTGAAAGTAAAGAAGGCATTAAGCCCCATACCTGGTGCTTGTGCAAAAGGAACATTTGCATAAAGTGCCATTATAAATGTACCTATTGCTGCTGATATACAAGTTGCTGCAAAAACTGATGCAACTACTGGGTCGTTTATTGCATTAAGGCTTGCTGCTGCATCGCCTAATGCATTTTTACTATTCATACCTGCAAACTTTAGTATGTTTGGATTTACAAATATGATGTAGGCCATTGTGATGAATGTTGTAATACCTGCTATAATTTCTGTTTTTACGGTAGTATTGTTTTCTTGAAGCTTAAATAGCCTCTCAAGAATTGATACATTTTCTTCTCTTCTTTGAGTTATATCCATAATCAAAACCTCCCTTAAAAAATTATCACCCTGACTTACCATGAGTAAGTCAGGGTGATAGATATGCTAAATAAACATAGCAATGCCCGACTCACTCATAGTCGGGGAATTTACGGTCCCCCGGTAGAGACTTCCGAACCATATTATCGGAATTATATGAGTGACTTATGTAATTTACACTATTATATTAACACCATATTTCGCTACAGTCAATATATTTTTTGTTGTTTTTACTTAATTATTCGGTAAAAAATAAGTCAATTAAATGAATTTTGTTTTATATTTCGTTAATTAACGAACATTTAAACACAGACTGGCAGCCATATTACATATAACTTTTGACCAAAAGTTATTTCTATGATTTTAACACAAACAAAATAAGAAGGCAATACGTAAAATTAATTAGGCAGCTGTAGTACAGCTGCCTCAGATTGTTGACAAACCTGTTTGTTAGCTAAAATCTAAAAAAGCCCCATAAAGGGATTTCAATGGGCTCTTTCATAAGCTATAGCAATTCTTGCTTTTCGACTTTGGAAAAATCCGTAATTCGGCACAGGACGTGCCGAGCCGAGCGGCCATCAGGACGATGGCATCGCGAGGGTAGGACTTTTTCAAACAAAGAAAAGCTTAGAATGCTTCATCTACATTCTCATTTGCAAACTGGCTGTTGTATAAATCTGCGTAAAATCCTCCCTTTGCAAGCAGTTCTTTGTGGTTACCCATTTCAATAATTCTTCCCTTATTCATAACTATTATAAGCTCAGCATCACGTATTGTAGATAATCTATGGGCTATTACAAAGCTTGTTCTTCCCTTCATAAGATTTGCCATAGCCTTTTGTATTAATACTTCTGTTCTTGTGTCAACACTACTTGTTGCCTCGTCAAGAATCAATATCTTAGGATCGTGAAGTATCGCACGAGCAATTGTAAGTAGCTGCTTTTGTCCCTGTGATATATTAGTTGCCTCTTCGTTTATTACTGTATCATATCCCTGTGGAAGAGTTCTAATAAAGTGGTCTGCGTGGGCTGCCTTTGCTGCCTTTATTATATCCTCCATTGTTGCGCCTTCTTTTCCATAAGCTATATTATCCTTAATTGTTCCATTAAACAGCCAAGTATCTTGAAGAACCATACCAAACATCTTTCTAAGCTCACTACGTTTAATATCCCTTGTGTCAACACCATCTATAGTTATTCTACCAGAATTGATTTCATAGAATCTCATAAGCAGGTTAACCAATGTAGTTTTACCTGCACCTGTTGGCCCAACTATAGCAATAGTATGCCCTGGTTTTACTTCTAAATTTAAATCCTCTATTAAAGGTACATCCTCCTTATATCTAAAGGATACATTTTCAAACTTCACTTCACCCTTAGGTTCTTCAATTACCACAGCATCCTTACTATCTGGAATTTCCTCTTCTTCATCCAAGATTTGGAATACACGTTCTGCACAGGCAATTGTTGACTGAATAACATTTGCTATATTTGCTGTTTGGACTATTGGCATTGTGAAGGATCTTGAATATTGTATAAAGGCTATTATATCCCCTATTCCAAGACGGCTCTTTGTTATCCATATTCCACCTACTATACTTATTCCAACATAACCTAAGTTACCTATAAAGTTCATAAGTGGGAACATTATACCTGATATAAATTGGGCTCTCCATCCTGCTTCCCTTAGTCTATTATTTATAGATTCAAAATGTTCTATTGCATCCTTTTCACGTCCAAAGGCCTTTACTATCTTGTGACCTGTATACATTTCCTCAACGTGTCCACTCAACTCTCCAAGTTCCTTTTGCTGCATTGCAAAGTATTTTTGTGATTTCTTTGCAATAAGCATTGTTGATATAACATAAAGCGGCATTGTAGCAAGTACAATCAATGTTAATGTTGGGCTTATTGTAAGCATCATTATAATATAGCCAATTATTGTTATTACAGACGTAATCATTTGAGTTAAACTCTGCTGCAATGTTGTTGCAATTGTATCAACGTCATTAGTAATACGGCTAAGTATATCCCCGTGTAGATGTGTATCAAAGTACTTAAGTGGAAGTCTTGAGAGCTTATCATCTACTTCCCTTCTTAAATCACGCACAGTCTTTTGTGAAACACCAGACATAACAAGCCCCATAGTCAAACTAAATAGGGCACTTATTATATAAAGAGCAATAAGAATCAATGCTATTTTTCCTATATAGTTAAAATCATACTCTCCATTTGTTTCTCTTATTGCAGTTATTACTGCATTTATTTGCTCATCTGTAAATTTAATGTTCTCTTTTGCATCCTTTGGTGCATTATCCATTGTATTTTGCATTTCTTTGCTTAAATCCAAAATCTTCTTAGTCACATCAGCCTTTTCATCTGCATTTGCAAGAGAATCTAATTTTGGTAAGGCTAAAAACTCCTGAACAGCCTTTATGCTCTTTGTATCAAATTTATTTTTAGAATCAGTATCATCTGTATTCATATCTGGCATTTTACCAAATATATCAAGCATTCTATTTAAAACCTTTGCCTTCTCTTCAGCATCTTTTATTGAATTTAACATTGGAAGTTCAAGCAGTTCTTTTGCACTCATTAACTGCTCAGTATCCATCATATCATTTGAAGCAGTTCCTTCACTATTCATATTTGGCATCTTAGCTAATATATCTATTAGCTTAATAGTTGTCTTCTTCTTCTCATTTTCATCCTTAATACTGCTTATATCAGGTAGAGATAGAAGCTCTTTAAGTGTATTAAAATCTGAAGCATTTATATTACCTGTTTCTGCCCCTGAAGTATTTGGCATACTTTGAAATATGTCAAGCAGCTTAATTAAAGTCTTTTTCTTTTCTACAGGATCCTTTATGTCGCTTATCAATGGAAGCTTTAAAAGTTTTTGGGCTGCCTCCATTGTCTTTTTGTCCATTTTATTTGTTGTAGTGCTTGAATTTGTATTGAAATTTTTAATCTCTGGTATTTTTGCAAGTGCTTTATTTAAAGTATTTTCGTCAAGTTGCATTGACATACCTTGCCCTTGAGATGGCATATTCTTTGATAGACTTAGAAACTTTTTAATTATATTTATCTTTTCGTTAGGATTTTTTACATTTTCAAGTAGTGGAAGATTTAGCATCTCCTTTGTTGATGAAAGAGTTTTTGCGTCTATTTGTCCACTCTGTGGCATATTTTCAAGAATATCAATAAATTCAAGAGTTACTTCAATCTTCCTTTGTCTATCGGTTATTGTATCAATCATTGGAAGTTTTATAAGTTTTTGCATAGCCTCAAACATTTTAGGATCCATTGGTGGCATCTGTCCACCCTGTGGAATTTGCTGCATACCACTCATCTGCTGCTGCATACTTAAAACTAAATTCCTTTGAACCTTACCCATTTGCAAAGTTATATTATCTACTGCAGCCTTTTGTCCACTTACAACACCCTGATACAATTGAATAGCTATGCCCTTGTACATTTCATCTACTGCCTTCTTTTGTGCATCCGCCATATTATTTGCTATCTGCTCTACAGCCTTCTTTTGTCCATCCTGCATATTATTTATAATTTTATCAACTACTTCCTCTTGAACGTCACCCATCTTTTCATTTAACTGTTTTACTGCTTCATTTTGACCCTTTGCCAATTCACTTAGCATTTTACGAGCCATATAGGCATCCTGTAGTTTATTTAATGCCTTACTTGATATTTTGGGAGTAACTATAGTAAAAGTTGTACTTGCAATGGCTAATATAAGGACTATTATTAAATTTAGTCTATGGGGCTTTAGATATCCTAAAAGTCTTTTAAAGGTTCCCTTAAAATCCTTCGGCTTTTCCACAGAACGACCAAGTCCAGCAGGTCCGCCGCCTCTTCCCATCGGTCTATTCATTCCTCTATTTTGGCTCATGCTATTTCCTCCTCCAATAGCTGTGATGAAACGATCTCTCTATATACATCACACTGCTCTAAAAGTTCTCTATGGGTTCCAATTCCAACTATTTTACCTTCATCTAAAACAATTATTCTGTCTGCATCCATAATAGTTGCGACTCTTTGTGCCACGATAATCACTGTTGAATCCTTTGTTTCCTTTTTAAGTGCAGCCCTTAATTTTGCATCTGTTTTAAAATCAAGTGCTGAGAAACTGTCATCAAAGACGTATATTTCAGGCTTTCTAACAAGTGCACGGGCAATTGAAAGACGCTGCTTTTGACCCCCAGATACATTTGTACCACCCTGTGAAATTTCGTGATTAAATCCACCATCCATATTTTCAATAAACTCAAGTGCCTGTGCAACTTCTGCTGCGTGCCTTATTTCTTCATCTGTTGCATCCTCTTTACCAAATCTTATGTTATCTGCAATTGTTCCTGAGAAAAGGATGGCCTTTTGTGGAACAAATCCTATCTTATTTCTTAATGTTTCTTGACTCATCTCTCTTATATCAACACCATCAATTAAAATACTTCCGCTATCCACATCATAAAATCTTGGAATTAGATTTACCAATGTGGATTTACCAGAACCTGTACTTCCTATGATGGCTGTAACTTCCCCTGGGTTTGCTTTAAAAGAAATATTTTTAAGTACAGGCTCTTCTGCACCTTCATAGCTGAAGGTTACATCTCTAAATTCTAAATGTCCCCTACTTGTAAATGTATCTACTGTTTTTTCTACATCCTTTATTTCTGGCATTGTATCTAAAACTTCATTTATTCTTGTTGCTGCTGCCTGTGCACGAGGTACCATTATAAACATCATTGCAAGCATTAGCATTGAAAACATAATCTGCATTGCATACTGAGTAAAGGCTGCGAGGGAACCTAAGTCCATACTTCCCTTACTTATACGTATTCCACCAAACCAAAGAATTGCAAGAGAAGTAAAGTTCATAACCAACATAATAGAAGGCATCATAAAGGCCATTATTCTGTTTACTTTTATATACGTTTCTGTAAGGTCAACATTTGCCTCATCAAATCTTTTTCTCTCAAGTTCAACTGTATTAAAGGCTCTAATTACCCTAATTCCAGTTAGCTTTTCACGAAGAACAAGGTTTATCTTATCAATCTTTACTTGAACAAGCTTAAATAGAGGTATAACCTTTGATGCAATTGTTGCAACAACGATTGCAAGCACAGGTATTGCAACCGCAAGAACAAGTGTAAGCGGTCTATCCTTTCTTAGAGCTAAAATTAAACCGCCTATTGCCATAATAGGTGCACTTATCATCATACGCATAATCATTATTGTAACTGTTTGAATTTGGGTTATGTCATTTGTTGTTCTTGTAATTAATGTTGCAGTTCCAAACTTATCAAATTCATTAAGTGAGTAACTTTCGACTCTTCTAAAAACTTTGTTTCTTAGTATTGTACCTAAATTTGCTGCAACCTTTGCTGATAAAAAGCTTGCAATAATAGAGCAGATAACTCCAACACCTGCTACTAAAAGCATAACTCCACCAATTTCAAGTATTCTCTTAGTATCTCCCTGCATAACTCCTTCGTTTATTATGTTTGACATAAGCGTTGGAAGATACAAATCCCCTAAGGATTGTAGCGTTACGAAGAAGAACACTCCAACAATCATTAGAGTATATGGTTTTAAAAACTTATAAAGTCTTAACACAACCTATCATCTCCTAACAAATAAATTGTTTTTAAGTATAAATTTAATGGTTTCCTATTGATGCATAATTATAAAATCACTTATCCTTTACCTTTTCTATGTTTTCTGCCATCTTTTCTAAAAGTGTTTTGAAAACCTCCTTTTCCTCCTCTGTGAAGTTTCCAAAACAATGCTCATTTAAGTCAACCATAATATTTTTTAACTGCTCACACTTTTCTCTTCCCTTTTCAGTTAAATATACCCTTGATATTCTCTGATCCTCTACATCCTGCCTTCTTGTAACTAACCCTACCTTTTCCATTCTATTTAGCATTACGGTAATTGTAGCAGGCTTTATGTGAAGTTTATCCGCAATCTCCCTTTGGCTCTGACCATTATTTTTATTTAATGTAAAAAGTAGTGGTGGCTGACCAGGGTATAGATCAAGTTTTTCGAGTATGTTATGTAGGTACTGGTGGTGTACCTTAATAACCTTTATGAAGGATTGATAAAGGCCTTCAATATTGCAAAAATCCATTTTAATTCCCCTTTCACTTTTGTATACATTATAAAATTATTTAGACGTCTAACTATTATTATAATAATTGTTAGACGTCTAACTGTCAAGAAAAATTTAACTGGCAGCCATATCACTTATATGTGATATGGCTGCCAGTATTTTATCACTTTCCTATCTAAATCTATCTCTACTTCAACCCCATAAGGTATTATACATCTTGGATATGCGTGTCCAAAGTTAACGTTATATAGAATAGGCAAATCCTTATTATCTATAACCTTATATAAAACCTCTTTATACTCATCATAATAGGTTTCATCTTGTGGCTTTCCAACAATAATACCACTAATCACATCAAAAACACCTTTATTCTTTAATGCAAGAAGTTCCTTTTCAAAGAACTCTGGGTTTGGTTTTTCCTCACAGGTTTCAATAAACAATATTTTATTTTTCCATTCTTCTAAATTAGGGAATAACTCGTATTTATCGCATACTTCTTTATATGCATCTTTAGTCAATATATCATATATACTTTCTAAACAACCTCCTAAAAATCTACCTCTTACCTTTCCTCTTCCCTGAAGCACCTCATATCCTCGTTTTTCTGTATGTTTAGTTCTACTTATGCCTAATTGGTTTTTAGAAAAATCCCTTCTTTCCTCATACCAAACATCACTTGATTCAATAATAAACTCATCTTTTTCTTCAAAATACTTCAAAAACTCCCTTTTAGTATATGGAAGCATTTCATTATCTAATTCGGCTATGTCTGTTAGAAAACTTGGTCCATAGAAGGTTACTAATCCTAATTTATAGAACATTAAATGATTAATAGTAGTATCTGAAAATCCTGTAAAAATCTTTGGATTATTTTTAACAGCATCAACAAACTCCCTATCCTCTAAAAGATATGGCAAAGTCTTATATGTATCTTCTCCTCCAATTGCACAGATAATCCCCTTTATTGTCTCATCACAAAAGGCCTGTTTTAAATCCTTGGCTCTATCTTCAGGGTGATTTTTAACATATTCAATCCCCTTTAGAGAGTTTGGCATAAAGATAGGCTCTAATCCAAACTCCTTTAATCTTTTAACTCCTAATTCAAGCTGATGTTTTGCAAAATCTTCTCCTAATATACCACTTGATAAACTCACAATTGCTACTTTATCTCCCCTGTTTAATGGCTTTGGTTTTAACATATTCATACCCCCAATTTTTAACCTTTAAAATTTAATATCTACAATACCATATTAACCATATTTTAGCAAGTATTAATTGATATGTTTTTAAAAAGTCGCTAAGTTTTAACAATAAAAAGCAGCCATATCAAAAGTTATAAGTGATATGGCTACCAGTTATTAAATTATTCCCATTCAATTGTTGCAGGAGGTTTACTTGTTATATCATATACAATTCTATTTACACCCTTAACTTCATTTACAATCCTTCTTGATATTTTATCTAAAACTTCGTAGGGCACTTTAAACCAATCGGAGGTCATTCCATCCACACTTTCCACAGCCCTTATTGCAATAAGGTGGGAATATGTCCTTTCATCTCCCATTACACCTACACTTTTAACATCAGGAAGTACAGCAAAGTACTGCCATATCTTTTTATCAAGCCCTGCCTTCTTTATCTCATCCCTTACTATAAAATCTGCTTCCTTTAATATAGAAAGCTTTTCCTCTGTAACCTCACCAAGTACCCTTATCGCAAGACCTGGTCCTGGGAATGGCTGTCTTGATACTAATTCTTCTGCAAGTCCAAGCTGTCTTCCAACTTCTCGAACTTCATCCTTAAATAGTTCCCTAAGGGGTTCAATCAACTTAAATTTAATGTCCTCAGGAAGTCCCCCTACGTTGTGGTGGCTCTTTATAACTGCAGATGTTCCTGTTCCACTTTCAACAACATCTGGGTATATTGTCCCTTGAACCAAAAACTCTGCCCCTTCTATCTTATTTGCCTCATCTTCAAATACCCTTATAAACTCCTCACCAATTATCTTTCTTTTCCTCTCAGGGTCAGTAACTCCCTTTAGCTTGCCTAAAAATCTATCCTTTGCATCAACCATAATTAAGTTCATATCAAACTTTTCTTTAAAGGTATTATAAACCTCTTCTGCCTCTCCCTTTCTTAAAAGGCCGTGGTCAACAAATATACACGTTAAATTCTTACCTATTGCCCTGTGTACCATTAGTGCGGCAACAGAGGAGTCAACTCCACCTGACAGAGCACATATTGCCTTTTTGTCCCCAACAGTCCTTCTTATTTCATCTATCTTTTCATCAATAAAGGAGGACATTGTCCAATCTCCCTTAAGGCCACATACATTGAACAAGAAATTTTTAATAACATCAAAACCAAACTGTGAATGTTTAACCTCTGGATGAAATTGAACACCATATATCCTCTTTTCTTTATTTGCCATTGCCGCATTTTTGCAGGAATCTGTGTAGGCTATATTTACAAATCCATCTGGAAGTTCTGCAACATAGTCAGTATGGCTCATCCACATTATGCTCTCTTTAGGAAGGTTTGAAAATAGGGCACAGTCATTTTCTACAACAACACTTGTGTTTCCATACTCTCTTTTATCTGCCTTTTTAACTTCCCCACCTAACATAAATGCGGTAAGCTGCATTCCATAGCATATTCCAAGTATAGGAATATTTAAACCAAATATTTCTCTATCTACCCTTGGTGCTCCCTCTTCATAGACGCTGTTTGGTCCACCTGTGAAGATTATAGCACTTGGGCTCTTTCTTTTTATTTCTTCTATTGAAACTGTGTATGGAACTATCTCAGAGTACACCCCACACTCTCTAACACGCCTTGCAATAAGCTGGTTATACTGTCCTCCAAAATCAATTATTAAAACAAGTTCTCTATTCATATTACCCTCCTACCTTGCATCTGTTGTATAGTTTGGTGCTTCCTTTGTAATGTATATATCGTGTGGGTGGCTCTCCCTTAGACCTGCTGATGTTTGAACAACAAACACAGCCTTCTGTTTTAGTTCCTCTATGTTCCTTGCACCACAGTATCCCATACCAGCTCTAAGTCCTCCAACTAACTGATAAAGCGTGTCTGCAACAGGTCCTTTGTAGGCAACTCTTCCTTCAACTCCTTCTGGAACAAGCTTTTTATTATCCTGTTGGAAATATCTATCCTTGCTTCCCTTCTGCATCGCTGCGATTGAGCCCATTCCTCTATACACCTTAAATCTTCTTCCTTGATATATTTCTTCTTCTCCTGGGCTCTCCTCACATCCTGCAAGAAGTGAACCCATCATTACAACAGATGCACCTGCTGCAAGGGCCTTAACTATATCTCCAGAATATTTTATTCCACCATCTGCAATTATTGGAATACCGTATTTATCTGCCTCTTCTGCACAGTCCATAACCGCTGTTAACTGAGGAACACCAACTCCTGCTACAACTCTTGTTGTACAGATTGAACCAGGTCCTATACCAACCTTAACGCAGTCGGCACCAGCAAGTATTAAATCCCTCGTTGCCTCTATAGTTGCAACATTACCTCCTATTACCTGAAGCTCTGGATATTCATTTTTTATTCTATATACTGTATCTAAAACACCCTTAGAATGGCCGTGGGCAGTATCCACAACTATTACATCTACACCTGCTTCATATAGTGCCTTTACTCTATCCATTGTATCTACAGTTACTCCAACTGCAGCACCAACCAACAGTCTTCCCCTTTCATCCTTTGCAGAATTTGGGAACTTAACTGCCTTTTCGATATCCTTTATTGTTATAAGTCCCTTTAGGGCATAATTTTCATCAATAAGTGGAAGCTTTTCAATCTTGTGGCGTCTTAGTATTTCTCCCGCCTCCTTAAGGCTTGTTCCAACTGGTGCTGTTATTAAATTATCCTTTGTCATTACCTCACTTATTCTTCTTGAATAGTCCTTTTCAAATCTTATGTCACGGTTTGTTATAATTCCGACCAATCTTCCACCTTCGACAATTGGAACACCTGATATTCTGTACCTTGCCATTAGTCTATTGGCATCTTCAATTGTATGTTCTGGAGATAAAAAGAAGGGATCTGTTATGACTCCATGTTCTGATCTTTTTACCTTATCTACCTCTAAGGCCTGCTCTTCAATAGACATGTTCTTATGAATGATTCCTATTCCACCCTCACGTGCCATTGCTATTGCCATCTTTGATTCTGTAACTGTATCCATTCCTGCACTCATAAGTGGAATATTAAGCTTTATTTTCTTTGTAAGATATGTTGAAACCTCTACATCTTTAGGTAATACATCTGACTTTTGTGGAACTAATAAAACGTCATCAAAGGTATAAGCTTGCTTTAAGATTTTCATTTAGAATCCTCCTCCCCTTAAACATGCCCTTTAGGGGAAACAAAAAAGCATATTGCTCCCCAAAAAAGAAATGAGTGAAGTGCAATATGCAAACGCAAAGCAACCTCACTCATAGTCGGAGGTTTACGGCCCCCGGTAGAGACTCCCGAACCATATTATCGGGATTATATGAGTAGGCATGTATTCTTTATTTATTTTTAAGTATTATATAGGTTTTGAAGTGGTTTGTCAAGACAAAAAGTGCCACCCAGGTGAAATGTGACATTTTGTAAAAAATAATTTAGTATTTTAACATTGGTAGGAGACCTACAAAATGTCTAATTGTTTTCAAAAAAATACTATTTAATTTGCTATTTATGCCCTATATTGAGGTGACAATTTTTTATAGGTACCATATTAAGTTGTTGTGGCACTTACTATTATTTTATAAATAAAGAAAGTACTACTTCATCAATTAATTCATCATCTTTGCGTATTTCTCTAAAATGATCTTGTAAAAATCTAATTGATATATTATTTTTTATACAATTAATAGGATCTTTTGTTATTTCCAATTCTTTCAAAACAGTATTTATAACTTTATTTGGTATGTCTCCCCTAAATATTCTATACTCTAACCTATTTAAAAACTCTCTATCTTCTTCTTTTAATTTATTAATATTTTTACAAGCCTTAATATGTTTAATCAATTTTAATTCACTTTTAGTTAATTTATTTGTTGTTTTGTATAAATTACTTAATTCATTTTTATTTGACTCTATCAGTTCATAAATATTATCAGGTATTTTTTCTGTTTTATCTTCATCTTTAACTTCAATCAATTTTATAGCACTCAAAAAATCTAATTCTTTAGTATTATTTCCATTATCAGTAATATAAAATTTCTTCATATTTCCAGACTTTAAAAAACTGATTAATTCATACTCGTCAATAGAATTACTAATATTTTTGGCCAACCGTAGATTATGGGGTAAATTTTTTATCTTTTCATATAGCTGAAAATTTTTTTCTTTTACATCCCTAATTACTTTCAAATACTTTAGCTCACTTTCTTCATTATCGAATTCCTGTTTAAATATATCATCAGACACTAACTTATTAAATAACTCAAACGAATTTATTGTTTCCCCTTCAGTTAGTATTGCCGCATCTTCACCTAATAAAGTTAAAAATGTTTCTAATTTAGCACAGGCCAATTCTTTTAACTTAATCTCATTATTAGCTTGTTTTGTAGGAAAAAAATTAAAAATATATATACTATCAAATTTTGTTCCAATCCTATTAACTCTTCCTACTCTTTGAATCATCCTTATTGGATTCCATGGTAAATCATAGTTAATAACAATATTTGATCGATGCAGATTTACACCTTCTGATAAAACTTCTGTTGAAACAAGTATTCTATAATAATCTTTTTTACAATCTGCTCCATCATCAAAATTTTCTATCACTTTTTCTTTAATTTTATCTGACTGTTCTCCTGTAAATAACAAAACTACCCCTTTTAAATTATTAGATAAGTTTTGTTTTAAGTATTCAGCTGTTTCTTTAGATTCAGTAAAAATTATTATTTTATTTTTTAATAACTCATTATTTTTAATTTCATTTTTTAATTTGTCTAATTTAGGATCACGTTTTATCTTCATCCACATATTTCTTATTTTTATAAACAAATTTAAATCATTTTCTATATCATTTAAAAATCTATCTTGAAAATCACTACTGTTATATCTTCTCGCACTTCCTTCATCTATATATTCTTGTATTTTTGCATCTTCACCGCTGTCTAATAAATCAGTTATTTTATTAGCATATTTTTTACTTATATATACATTCCCATTTTTATATTCTTTAATAAATTTTTCGTATGAAATTATAAATCTTTCTATTGTTTTTCTAAATGCATAGAAACTACTCTCTAATCTTTTAACTAACAATATTTTCATAAAACTTCCAAGATTCTTTTGAGATTGTATTTCCAATTGGTTTAATTTTTGATTTAAATATAATAAAGGTGTGTACCTTGCATATTTAATTTCTTTAGTTATTATTTTTATTGTTTCATTAAAAATTTCATCTTCTTCATCATTAAATTCATAATATAATGCTATTGGTTTATTTATATTTGGAAACTTTATATTATTTTTCTTCAAATCTTCACTAAAGTACTTTTCTATTTCTGCCCTTGTTCTCCTTATCATAATATATTTTAAAACCTTCTCACGGATTTCTTTTGCGTTATCTCTTGTTATCTCTAAATATTTTTTATATTCTTTCTGTCTATCAATATTACTTAATCTATTATCAATCATTTTAAAAAAAGAATATAAATCAGGAATGCCTGGAATACTACTACTTCTTGGACTTTGAAATAAACTTACTAAGTTTAAAATATCCATTGGAGTGTTATTATAGGGTGTCGCAGTTACAAGAATCACCCTTTTACCTCTACATATTTCTGCCAATTTTAAATATCTTTCAGTTTCACTATTTCTAAATCTATGTGCTTCATCCACTACAATATTTTTATAATCATCAATTCCCCTTATAAAAGCTTCATTTAAGTTTCCTATCGATACATAATCTGCTTTTATATTAAATTGATTTAGTACATTTGTCCAAGAACCCGGATTTTTAATATCTATTAAATTTGGAGGTGCAATTATTAAATTTTTACCGTCTAATTGTTTCAAAATCATTGCTGTAATATATGTTTTTCCTAATCCAACAACATCAGATAAAAAAACGCCACCATAATCATTTAAAATTTTAATTGCATTAATAACTGCCTGCTTTTGAAATTCCAGCTGTTTTATCCCGTTATTAAAATAACTGTAATCTGTTTCATCTAATGACTCTAAGTCTTCTTTAAAATACTCATACAATGTTTTTAAATATAATTCATAAAGAGTAATATCCCTTTTAAACCAAGTTTTTTCGTTTATTGTATTAATGAATTCATCTCGAATATCGATTGAACTATTCCATAATTCATTAAACTTTTCTTTTGCAAATTCATAATCTGCTCTGCTTTTTAATTCTACATTAAATTCCATATTTTCAATTAGACCTGAATAAGTAAAATTACTTGATCCAGTTATTACCCTACCTAAATCTCTATCATCTTCTTTAAAGGTTACTATATAAAGCTTTGCATGCATATTTTTATCAGGATAAAGCCTTATTTCTATTTTACCTGTTGATAGCCATTCAATAAACCTATTAATTGCCTCTTCTTGACTTTTATTATTAACTAAATTACATATTTCTTTTTTTAATAGATTCATAATATCTTGTTTTACCTCAGATTCAGAGTAAAAGCTCTTTTTTGCTTTACATATAACTTTTTCAATCTTCTCATCTATTCCCATTCCTATTAATATTCTTATTTTTTCTGTTGTCTCAAGAGATTTGTATAATAAATTAAATCCGCTCAAGTAAAAATAACCAACTAACACATCAAAATATTTAGCATCTTTAATTAATGTTGCAAATCTATCTTTTAATTTTACATTACCCTCGTTTGTTATAAATGTTAAATCATTTGACATATTGAATCCCCCATAAATTATTTTAAATCTTCTTCTATCAATTTTATTTCTTCATTATTTAAGTTATATAGTTGATAAACCAGTTTATTAATTTCATCATCTAACTTTTTAAGCTTGTCATTATTAATATCTGTTTTTAAAATTTCATTAACATATTCTTTAATTTTATCTGCTATTTTTTTGTTTGTTCCTTTATCAATGCAAGGTAGAGGTGTCTTTTCAATTATATATTTAGCTGCATAATTACCATCGCCTAATGACGTCGTCATTCTCTTTTGCCACCAACTAATAACGTTAGAGTTTAATATACCTAATAAAACTTTAAGGTTTTCTCCAGTTATAAAAAAAACACTATCTAAAACATAATAACCTGCTGGTATATACGAATAAACTATATTATTAGCAATTCTGTTCCAACAAATCTTTTCCTTTTCAAATTCACTATAATATTTGCAAGCTCTTAAATTCCACCAGCTTTTACCTTTATCCTCTCTTTTATTTAATTGATTTTTAAACTTTTGTAAGTAATCATATAAACGACTATAATTTTGAATATCCAAATCATATCCCGTATTAATCAAATATATATCTTCAAAAATAAAATTATATTTTTTTAGATTTTTACCTTTAACAAGTGGTTTTATAATTTGATTTAATAATTGTTTTTCTTCAATATTACTATTTAATAGTTCATCTTTAATTTCCTTTGTAATAATAAACGCATTATTATAACCTGTAGTTATACCTCTATAACATTTAATCTTATTTTCCTTTAATAATTTGGAATTATACTCAATTTTTTTAATTAGTTTATATTCCATTTCAGTACCTATATACCAAACATCATTATTCAAAATATGATTTAATTTAACCGATTTTTTATTTAAAGTATATATATTCATAAAATCATCCATTCTAACATTGCAACCCCAAAAGTCTTTCTTACAACTTTTTTCTAAAACAAATATGCAAGTATCAACCGTAGCAGATTCAAAAACTCCTCCACCTAAATTTATCAGTAATAAAGGATTATGTCTTTTA
The DNA here is from genome assembly GCF_020054765.1 of Caloramator sp. NCBI lineage: Bacteria > Bacillati > Bacillota > Clostridia > Eubacteriales > Clostridiaceae > Caloramator > Caloramator sp. Next base: position 30,660 of record NZ_JAIHAO010000035.1, read on the forward strand.
AATAAATTCCTTAATTTTTCTCCATATTCTGTGCTTAGCCATTTATTGCTTGTTATATAACATAATATACCTTTGTTCTTAAGTATTCTAATTCCCATTTCATAAAATAAACAATATATATCACCTTTTCTATCAAATGTTTCAAAATTCAAATATTTGTATTTATCAGCCAGCATCCCATTATTTTTTTGTAACTGTATATACGGTGGATTGGCTAAAATTAAATCAAATCCTCCTTTTGAATTGAATACTTCAGAAAAATGTATCCTAAATTCAAATTGGTTACTATTCTGTATTTTATTAAAAAGGCCACATATTTCTTTTTTAAGATTTGACTTTTTATCAGCATCTGCTTCTTTTGCATATTCTAACTTTAATTTTTCTATTTCTTCAAATATTTTATAATTATCAAGTTTTATATCTACAAAATTCAAGGAATCCCCAACAACAACTTTATAGTCTAAATTAGGTAAAGGTCTAATATTATTAATATCCTCTTCATCGACTATTAAAGAAAGCCACAATCTTAACTTTGCAATTTCTACTGCACCAGAATCAATATCAACGCCATATAAGCAATTTTCTATACAGTTTCTTTTTAACTCATATGTATTTATATCCTCTGAATCACTTAAATTTTTACATTTTTCATTTTTTAATACAGAAAGTACTGTTCTTAATTTTACAATTTCATTCATCAGTCCTACTAAAAATGCTCCACTACCTACAGCAGGATCACATACTAAAATTTCTGAAAGTTTATTATCTATATCTTCTGCATTTGACTTTATTTCTCTTATTGGTGTTTCTTCTTTGCTGCATACTATATTTAATAACTCTTCCCCATATAAAACAAAGTTTTCTAAAGTTTCATCTGATATCTTATCCTTAAACTCGTTTTTTAAGTAATACAATAAACTTTGTTTACACATAAAATGTACAATTTCTCTTGGAGTATAATATACACCATATTCTTTATTAAACTTATTTTCATTTTTATTTTTTATAGCTTCATTAAAGGAATTAAAATTATCTTCTCGTATGGCATTAAATTTTTCATATATCTTACCTAACAATTCTGGATCTATAGCTACTTCTTTTTCAAGCGTGTCATCCTCTCTAACAGTAAAATTATACCTATCAAAAATATCTAAAATTCCATCCCCAGTATCTCCTTCTTTAGTATTATTTTTATTTAAAAAAAGTTCATTTGGTAATTTTATATCAATGCCTTTCCAATCATAGTCATTTATTGGGTCAAATAAGCCACCATTTAAAAAAGGTATCTTACAATTAAATTTATCATAATAATCATCACTTCTTTTATATCTTAAAGCTTCATATAATAATGGTTCTAAAGCATCATTAAAAAAATTTTTATACTCAAAATATTTCTTCTCATATAATTCTCTTAAAAAGTTTTTAGAACCACTTCCCCAGTTTTGTTTCTTTTCTACTCCTAACCAGCCTTTCTTCTGTAGAAAGTAAACAAATAAAATCTGTCCTAATAATTTTTTGCAAAAATCTACTGTGGTTATATTTTTGTTTTTAAACTCTTGTTGCAATTTATTATCTTGTTTTATTAATTTTTCTAATTCAATTTTTAATTTTATAAATAAATCCCTATATTGCTTAAAAAACTCTTCAGTAATAATCTCTATACTAAATGCTTCTTCTATTTGTTTTATTGTAGGTGGATTTTTATTATCTAATAAAGAAACAAATCTACTTTGGGCTGTATGTGATTTTTCATTTTTACCAACCAAAAATGACCATCTACGTACAGGTGATATGAATTGCTTGAGTCTATTGTTTTCATCGTAATTATAATCAACTTTAACTAAAGAAAATCTCCAATTCAATTCATTTGGTTGTACAAAAGCTACCAATGCACTGCTAACTTTATTATCTTTTTGGGTTAAATACCATTTTACAATATTCCTTTGTGCCGTTCTGGATTTTTCTAAAGATTTATTTCGTTTTAAATAAATAACTACAATTGCTAATTTTTCATTATTACAATCTGTATAATATCCAATTGTACGTATTTCTTTGAAAATTACTGATAAATTTTGTGGAAAAGATGTTATAGTTGTATTAATATTGGATTCTTCAACTTCTTTAAATATACATCTAATAAATCGCTTAAATACATCCATATTAAATTCATTTTCAAAAATATTTTTAACAAATCCTTTAGATGATTGAGTATACATAACCTCCTCCGTTTTGTATTACTTAACTCTACAATATATTAAATATTCATTCATTTTTCTAAAAATTACATAAATTTCAAATTACTCAATCATCTATATGAGTTAATAAAAGTGCCACCAAGAGTTCCGAAAAAATGATACCTTAAAAAATGTCACTACTATATATAGTGTATAAGAGATAATTTGTGCTGCTATATATTGTATACTTTTGAAAATGATTTGATTTTTTCGGAGGTCTCCCACCCAGATGAAATGTGACATTATCCATTAATTGTTAGTAATATCTAAGCTTAGACACAATTCACTGGTATGTTAAAATTGTATTACGTATTTAGGGAGTGATTTATTGAATAGTTTAATTTTAACTCAAGATAATCAGATTTTTATCAAAGTTATAAATAAAGATTTTAAAATAAAGGAACTGATAAAAGAAGTTGAAGAAATACAAATAAATCTTGATAAAAACTACTTTTTATCATTAGTTTAAAATATTGTAGTGCAAAATTATCAATGAAGGCAGCTTATTCTGTCTGTAATAAGCTATTAACTTTATTGGATGAGGTTAGATTCGATAACATACTTAAATGCCAAGAAGAAGCATCACGTTCTGTTGCACTTTCTAAAAGTAAGGTTGTATATATTAAAGATCTTGCTCAAAAAAATAAAAGATGGTGTAGTTAATATAGATAATATCGATAGTCTTACTGACGAAGAAATTATTAAAGAACTAATTAAGGTTAAAGGAATTAATAAATGTACTGCAGAAATGTTTCTTATCTTTTCACTCGGAAGAATGGATGTATTTTCTCTTCAAAATTTGGGTATAAAAAAAGCAGTTCAGTGGCTTTATATAATTCCTGAACTACCAAATAGAGAATTTCTCATAAATTTTAGTGATAATTTTAAGCCCTATAGAACTGTTGTTACTCTTTATCTTTGGGGCGGAACAAATAAAGTCATAATAAAGTGATGCAAATATATTAAGTTTAAATTAACTTTCTTCTCAAAACTAAAAACGTCCATAAAGACAAAATATATGGACGTTTTTGATAATAAAGGTTAGTCATCATTTTTTACTTCTTTTAGATTACTTTCAACCTTTTTTTTCACCTTCTTTTTTCTTTCCTTTCTTTGCAGGTAAAGCTATATGTACGTTACCCGTAAGTCTTGTTTTTGATGCCATATATACCCCTCCTTAGTTTTATTTTGCATAATATGAATAATGTCACATTTCACATGGGTGGCACTTTTAGGATGTCCAAGCATATTTCATTATTTCTATTTTGTCCTTTTCTGTTTTTGCTGTAGATACTAACTTGCTCAAATTATTTTCAAACTCATCTCTGTTTTTTATAAATCTATCTTTATCTACCCTTCCTTCCTCAACCTCTTTTATCTTTTGCCTTTGACTTTTCCAATATTCTACTGCTCTATCTACCTCCTCCTCTTTGAAGAAGACATCACTATCCACAAACCACATTGGTTTATAGGTTGAAAGACAGGGAAGGGATGAACCCGTTGCCCAAATATTTATTTCTCCATTCACAAGCTCAACAATCATACTTCCTGTTGTTTCGCTTGATATTAAACTACCATCGTGCATACAAATATTCTTCATTGAACCATTTAGTCTGTTTCCATCTTCCTTCTCGTGGTGTCTCAAAATGCTTTTAAAATCATCTACTGTCAAACTTCCCTGTTTGCTTTTTAAGTAAGAATAAGTTATGTTTCTTCTAAAATCGCCCTCTGCAACCTTTGCTACTAATCTATTTTCATACCTTTCTTTAAAATTGAAATTTTCCCTTCCTAATATTCTTTTGTATATAAAATTATCCTCAACATCATTACTTAACATATCATAATCCTTAGTTATACTTATAGAATTAGATATACTGTCTACATCTTCAATTTTTTTGATAGCCCATATATATCCAGCAGTTTCTATTTTATAGGCAGAATTGAAATCTGCAACTATAAAGCTATTATGATATCTTAGGTTTTTTGTATACCCACATTTTCCGCCTTGCCCATAGGTCTTAATAAAATAAACTATATACCCAAGTGCTTCTACTGCTGTTTTGCTTCTTTCAAGCGATAGCCTTAAAATGTCCATTCCAAGAAGTGCAGGAGGACCTTGTTTTTGTTTTGTAAACACTGCCTCATTACCTATGACAACACCAAATTCATTAACCCCCATTTCTGCTCCCCATATCCAAGAGGGTTTAAATAAAATACACTCATAGGTTTCCTCTACCTGTGGTATTTCAATATATGTACACTTTACTGTTTCACCCTTTTTATACTTCCTTCTATCAGTTCTTATTATTATATGAGGTTCGTTCTTTTCTCTATCGCTGTTTTTTCCAAAAATCACAGAACCATTTTTAGTTGAATTAGTCAACGCAACAAGTGTATCACACATATTTAATCCCACCCATTAAAAATAATTAAGTTATATAAATAATTGAATAGAAATATTAAAAAATTAATGCAGAGCTATCTTATCTGCATTAATTTTTTATTTTTATACAATACAATTCTTAGTATATTTAATTTTTTTTAAATTATATAGTTTTATTAACAAATTGAAATCATCAATTCCAATATGGTCCGATTTAAACTACTTCAACAACGTATTAATAATATTGTAAAAGAAAGTTTCAATTCCAATATGGTCCGATTTAAACGATTGCTAAACTAAACGAAATGATACAAAAGTTTGCGTTTCAATTCCAATATGGTCCGATTTAAACGCAGAAGTAGATGTTGCAGTACCTGTGCTTGAAGAGTTTCAATTCCAATATGGTCCGATTTAAACTATTTTGGTAATTTATATTTAACTTACTTTGACCATGTTTCAATTCCAATATGGTCCGATTTAAACCCGTTAGGGAAGTCGCATTTTTCAATGATTCTCCTAATATGAGTATCATATTTTTTTCGGGAACCTTCAGTCATTAAAAAATCCATAGGAGGTTTACAAACTTTATTCCTCTATATACTAATATAACTTATTATTTCCATTATTTCAATATTAAACTTATGCTTACCACATAAGATTTTAAAAA